>JAGXAX010000069.1 GCA_018971405.1 Alphaproteobacteria bacterium
GGAAGAACAGCTGAAACCCGTCGCCGAGCAGGACTTGAAAGACATTGCCGAAGCCGGCGCCGCCGCTGCCGCCGCTGCCGCCGCTGCCGTCACGGCCTCCGGTGGGCTGACGCTCACCGGCGCCGAAGCCGCCGCGATCGCGGGGGGGCGCGCGGCTTTGAGTCTGGCAAAGACGAAGGGCATTGCGCTTTCCGAGCAGGCGGCCTTGGGCCTTGCCACCCTGGCGGGCCTCAAAACGCCGCAACAGTAACCACCACCACAAACCGAAAAGGAAAAAAAGAGAATGACACAAGACTCCCAACTGACCGAGCTTTACCGCTCCTTTGAAATGTTCAAGGAGGCGAACGATGAACGCCTGCGCGAGATCGAAGCCAAGGGCAACGCCGATCCGCTCACCGAGATCAAGGTCAACCGCCTCAACGAGCGCTTCGACCATCTCGAAACGGCGATGCGCCGCACCGCCCGCGCCGCATCCGCGCAAAAATCCGACGAGGAAAAAGAGGCGCAGCTCTTCGCCGTCGAGCGCAAGAACCAGTTCTCGGGCGAACTCGATGTGAAAACCTACCGTCATTACAAGGCGGCGCTGAACAATTACTTACGCAAGAACAACGCCGGTTCCAACATCGACGAGATCAAGGCCTTGAGCGTCGGCTCCGATCCGGACGGTGGTTTCGCCGTGCCGCCGGACATGGGCGGGCGCATCGTCGAGCTGGTCTATGAAACTTCGCCGGTCCGTCAGGTGGCGAACGTCGTGACCATCGGCTCCGACGCGCTCGAAGGCATCAACGACCTGAACCAGCCGGACTCCGGCTGGGTCGGCGAAACCGACACGCGCAATGATACGGCGACACCGCAGATCGGCGAGTGGAGGATCCCCGTGCACGAACAATACGCCGAGCCCAGCGCGACGCAGAAGCTGCTCGACGACGCGATGTTCGACGTCGAGGGCTATCTCACCAAGAAGATCGCCGACCGCCTCTCGCGCATGGAGAACACGGCGTTCATCAGCGGCAACGGCATCCGGCAGCCGCGCGGCATCCTCACTTACGCGTCGGGCGTGCCGGGTTCCGCCAGCTTCAACGTGATCGAGCAGATCCACTCCGGCGCGGCGGGCGCTTTCCCGTCGGCCGATCCGGGCGACAGCCTGATCAGCCTCGTCTACGCGCTCAAATCCGCGTACCGCGACAAGGCCTGCTTCCTGATGGCGCGCGAAACCCTGGGCGAAGTGCGCAAGCTGAAGGACAACCAGGGCCGCTACCTCTGGCAGCCGGATTTCCAGCAGCGCCAGGGCGGACAGCTGCTCGGCTTCAGCGTCGTCGAGGCGGCGGAGATGCCGGCGATGGCGGCGAACAGCCTCTCGATCGCGTTCGGCGATTTCTCCCAGGGCTACCAGATCGTCGACCGCATGGGCATCCGCATCCTGCGCGACAGCTTCACCGCCAAGCCCTACGTCAAGTTCTACACGACGAAGCGCGTCGGCGGCGACGTCATCAACTTCGAGGCCATCAAGCTGATGACCTTCGCGGCCTAACGAAAACGGAAAGGAAAAAACACAATGCATGATATCGTCAACAACATCGCGGTGACCCAGAGCGTCATGCCGCAGACGATCACGTCCACGGCGCTCACCACCGGCACCGTCGACACGCAGGGCGCGGACATCCAGTCCTTCGTCGTGCTGGTCGGCAACATCAACGACACGCTTTCGGGAACCGTGCGGATCGACCTCTCGATCAGCCACGCCGACGACGATGGCACCGGAAACCCGACCGCCTTCACGGCCTGCGACGACACCGGCGTGCTGAACTTCAGCGGCCTCGTGAACGGCGTCTTCGCCTCCGTCAACGCTTCGGCGGCGGCGGAGAAGCGCTACGTCATCGATTACGTCGGCGGCCTGCGCTTCGTGAAAGTGACGGCGACGCCGGTCGGCCTCACCAACGGCGGCCCCGTCGCGCTCTTGTCGCTGCAGGCGAACCTGCACACGCTGCCGGCGGTCAACGTCTGAACGCTGTCATTATCCGATACCGCCGCCCCGGACTTGTTCCGGGGCGGCGGCACGGATGACAAGGAAGGAATGCCATGCACCTGCCCAGCCCTTTATACCGCCTGGTCGAAACCGCGCCTCCCGCCGTGGAGCCGCTGACGCTCTCCGAAGTGAAGACGTTTTTACGCGTCGACCAGTCGAACGACGACAATTTCATCACCGGCCTCATCACCGCAGCGCGGATGTTCTGCGAGGCGGAGACGGGCCGCGCGCTGATCGAGCGGAACTACAGCCTGTTTCTCGACCGCTGGCCGGACGATGAGCGTTACAGCGCCTTCGACTACCGCGATGCGGAGCGCCGCATCCCGACGCCGCTGGTCATCGCGCCGCGCGGCATCGGCCTGCCGTATCCGCCGCTGGTGTCTGTCGCGCAGGTGAACGTCTACGCCGCCGACAACAGCGTGACCGTCTTCGACGCGAGCAATTATTTCGTCGACACGGCGGGCGCGCCGGGCAGGCTGGTGCTCACTCTGGGCGCCGTGCCGCCGTTGCCGTGGCGCATCGCAAACGGCATCGAGATTCAATACACGGCGGGCTACGGGCTTGCGGAGACCGATGTGCCGCAGCTCTTGAGGCAGGGCATGATGCAGATCATCGCGCACTTGTACGAGCATAGGGGAGATAGCCCTGATCAGGCGCTGCTCGCCTCCGGCGCGGCGGCGATCTTCAAACCCTACCGTCTGGCGAGCCTGCGATGATCGGCGACATGACATACCGCGTGACGATCGAGGAGGCCGTGCTGACGCCGGCGGGCGGGGGCGGCTTCACCGCGGCGTGGCAGGCGGTCGCGACCGACCCGCAGGTTTACGCGTCGATCGCGCCGGTGCAGTCGGGCGCCGCCCTGAAGTTCGGGCAGGTGGAGGCGGAAACGACGCACAAGATCGTGCTGCGCTACCGCACGGACGTGATGGCCGGCATGCGCCTCGTCGACGAGAACGGCGTGGCCTACCTGATCACGGCAGCACGGGATCGGGACGGACGGCGGGCGTATCTTGACGTTTCAGCGTCCGTAAGACCCGGTTCCTGAGCTCTGCCTTCGAGGGCGGAACGGGGTCGGGCGGCGCGGGGCCGAGGTCTTTGGGGACGACGGGCTTCCACGATGCCGCTTCCTTGTCGAGCCGCGCGGCCTCGCCCTTCTTGAGGAATTTTTTGGCGAGCCCTTCCGCCGCGCGGGCGCAGGCCTTGGCATAGGCGGGTTTTTGCGTTTCGGCGGCGCAGATCCTGTACCACTTGTAGGCTTCGGGCAGGTCGGGGGTCGCGGGGTTGAAGATGTTCTTGTTGCCCTCGTAAAGGATGATGGCGCTGAAGAGCGCCCCCGTCTGGTCGCCCAGACTGGCGCTGCGGAGGAACCAGGCGCGCGCGGTCTTGAGATCGGGCGTGACGCCGCGCCCGTCGACGTACATCGCCCCGACGGCGTCCATGGCTTGCGGATTGTTGCCGGAGATAGCGGCGCGCTTGTAAAGGCGCATCGCCTCGGTGTGGCTGACGACGAGGCCGTAGCCGTTCTCGTACATGTTGGCGAGGAGGATCATGGCGCGGACGTCGCCCGCGTCGGCGAGCGGGCGCAGCTCCGTCACGGCCGCCTGCCACTGTTGCGCGTTGTAGGCTTTTTGGCCGGCCACGAAATCGGCCTGCGCCGGTGGCGCAGTGGAATTTGCCTGCGCCGGCGGCGCAGTGGAATTTGCCTGCGCCGGCGGCATAAACATAAGCAGGAGACAAAGCGCGATGAGGAGGCGTTTGAACATGATCGGGATTTTAAGATTTTTTAAGGGAAGGATAAACAAAAATGTCGGCTGACAGCCTCTGGGACGTGCAAACCGGCGTCTACGCGCTTCTGACAACCACGGCGGCGCTGACGGCGCAACTGGCGGCGGGGGCGGGGAGCGTCCTCGACCATGTGCCGGAAGGCGCGCCGTTTCCCTATGTCGTGCTGGGCGCGGCGTCGTCGGTGCCGAGCGACACGCAGGGCTTTTCCGGAAGCGAGGCCACACTGGCCATCGACACCTACAGCCGCGGGGCGGGGATGGAGGAGACGAGGCGGATCATGTCGGCGATCTATGACGCGCTGCACGCGGCGGTCTTTTCGGTGCCGAACCAGACGCTGGTGCAGTGCCGGTGCGTGGAAAGCGCGACGTCGGTCGAGGCCGACGGCCTCCGCCGCTATGAACAGAACGCGCTGGTGCGCCACGGCAGCCAGAAGTTCCGCATCATCACAGAGCCGGTTTAACAAGGAGAACGGAACATGCCCAGCCAGAACGGCCGCGACCTGATTTTGAAGATCGGCGACGGCGCAAGCCCTGAAAATTTCACCACCATCGGCGCGGCGCGCACGGTGGAGATGGCGGTCTCCAACCCGCCGGCCGTCGTCACGCCGCTCGGCGGCGCGGGCGTCGCGGCGCTTGCGGCCGACGGCGGCGTGCAGACGCTGGAGATCACGCTCGCGGGGCTGTTCAAGGACAGCGCGGCGGAGGAATCCTTGCGCGCGGCGGCGCTCGGCCGCACGCTCGACGACTATCAACTGTGCTTCCCCAACGGCGCGATTTACGCGGCGAGCTTCGCCGTCACGTCATACAAGCGCGGCGGGGCCTATGACGCGCTGGAGGATTTCACCGTCACGCTGGCGCGCTCGGGCGCCGGCACGTTCACGGCGGGGGTATAAGATGATTTTGCTGCGTTTGCCGGACGGAAAAGCCCATGCGCTCGAAGCGGATTTCGCGCTGCTTGAAAAGATCGAGGCGGAGCACGGCAGCCTTTACGCGCTGGCCGACGACCTGCTGGAGAAATCCCTGCCGCTGACCGAGCTGGTGGCGGTGGTGCGGGCGCTTTATGCCCACGCGGGCGCGGACGTGACGGCGGATTTCCTGCTCGGTCAGCCCTGCGCGGACATATTGATCCGCTTCCTGCTCGGCGTGCTGAAGCCGATCGAGCAACCGAACGAACGACAAGGAGAGTAACCGATGAAAATCAAGCAACCGGCCGAACCGGCGCACCGCCGCCAGCTGCGCAACCTGCTGAACCCGGGCACGCTCAGCTCCGCCTCGACCGCGGATTTGAGCGGCCTGATGAAGGGCTATGCGCCGTCGTCCTACGTCAGGCCGTCGAGCGGCGCGCGGCGGGAGCGCGCGCACCTGACGCGCGTCGGCGGGTCGTCGGCCCTGAACGGCCTTTACGGCAGCCTTGACCGCGCGATCGCCGACACGCTGGTCAAGGGGCCGATGACGACCGGCGTGCTCGGCAGCGTTTTCGGCGTCACGCCCGGCCTGACGGGGAGGTAAGACATGACCGCATGGCCCTCGACACTGCCGGCGGCGCCGCTGGCGAAAAACTTCCAGGAAATCGCGCCCGCGACCGTGATCCGCACCGATATGGATACCGGCCCCGCCAAGGTGCGCCAGCGCACGACGGCGGGCGTCGGCGAGCTGCAGGCGACGTATTTCCTGAGCGCCGCGCAGACGGAGACGCTTGACGATTTTTACGCGACGACGCTCGCGGGCGGCGCGCTCGGCTTCGATTATACCCATCCGCGCACCGGCGCGCTCCTGACCTGCCGCTTCGTCAGCCCGCCGGAATACACGGCGGTCAACGGCGCCTATTACGAGGCCGCGGTCGCGCTGGAAGTTTTGCCCTGACGGAGGATTTTTCATGAGCCGTTCCCTTTCGAGCCTGGCGCAGCAGTCGCTGTTCGCGTCCGAAACGTCCGACGCGTTTCTCGTGCTGCTGACGCTGAGCCATCCGGATCTGCCCCAGCCGATCACGGTCACGTCCGACGCCGTGCCGACGGTGAGCAACGGCACGACCTTCGTGCCGTTCCCGTTCGACCTCGCGCTGCCGAACGATCTCGACGCGAAGTCGTACCGCGCGCGGCTGGTCATCGACAACATCGACCGGCAGATCGTGCAGGCGGTCAGGAGCGTTTCGACCGCGCCCGATATGCTGATCCAGATCGTCCGCGCCGCCGCGCCGGACACGGTCGAGGCGCAGTTCATTGACTTTAAATTAACCAACGTCGTGTATGACGCCTACCGAATCGAGGGCGACCTGACAGTCGAGGATTTCACCGCCGAACCCTATCCGGCGGCGACTTTTTCGCCCGGATTGTTCCCCGGTTTATTCTAGGAATATGGAATTTTAATATAAAATATCAAAAAACTAATTTATTTTGATATTTTGATACAAAATTACTTGATATTAAGAAGAATCATGCTAAGGTTAGGGTAATGCAGCTCAAGAAGAAGGGAATAGACCATGAGCAACCTGACCTCTACGTTCTCTGCCGAAGCATCGACAGCCACAACGGAAGCGCTTCTGGGCGCCTCGCTGTTTCTGATGGGCGCCGATACGCGCCGCGGCATGGATGTAAAGACGCAGCAGGCTCTGGCGACAGTTGTGGCTCATGCGCCCAGCCATCCGCAGCGTGAAGATTATGTCAAGCGCTACAGGAAAGCCGCAGGCGAAGGCGCGCACGGCGGCGGGCAGCATGCCCCGTCCTCGTCGTGTTACAGCGGCAACAAATAGTTCTTAAAGGTTTTCTCCAGAGGAAAAAACCCGCTCCGGCAACGGCGCGGGTTTTTTCATGGCTGAAAAATAACATCAGGAAGAAAGCACCATGCCCGTCCCCATCTGGGCGGGGCGATACATCGGGCTGCCGTTCAAAGGACACGGCCGCGACCGCTCCGGCCTCGACTGCTGGGGGCTGGCGCGGCTCGTCATGGCGGAGCAGTTCGGCCTCGCCCTGCCGTCGCACGCCGAGGCCTACCAGCGCACCACGCAGACGGAGCTGATCGCGGAGCTGATCGCGCGCGAGGCGCAGAAGTGGAAGATCGTGCCTTCCGGACAAGAGCAATGCGGCGATGTGATCGTGCTGCGCGTGCGCGGGCGGCCGATGCACGTCGGGCTGGTGCTGGGCGACCGCCAGATGCTGCATATCGAGCGCGGCATCGACAGCGTGATCGAGCGCTACAACGGCCCGCACTGGGCGGAGCGGATCGCGGGTTTCTACAGATATAAGAGTGTTTATGATGATAGCGAACAATAACAAAGTGGATGTTTTCACCGCGCCGCATCCGTTTATGGCCTCGCGCGAGCATCGCGCCGTGGCGGCTGGCAAAAGCATCGCCGCCATCATCGCGGAAGTGCAGCCGGACAAAGACCTCGCCGGACACGCGCATGTCTATATCAACGGTTCTTACGTGCCGCGCGACAACTGGGCGCGGGTGAAGCCGAAGGCGGGCGCGCAGCTTGTCATCCGCATGGTGCCGATGGGCGGCGGGGGCGGCGGCAAGAATCCCTTGCGCACCGTCATGTCGCTGGCCATCATGGCGGGCACGGCAGAGCTCGGCGGCCTGTTCGCGGGCTCGGGCTTTTGGGGGGCAGGTCTTGGCGGCATCGTCAGGGCAGGGCTGGGCATGGCGGGCAGGTTGCTGCTCAATGCGCTGGCGCCGCCG
>JAGXAX010000070.1 GCA_018971405.1 Alphaproteobacteria bacterium
ACTCATATTATCAATAATATAGATTATTGACGCTTGATATTTTCCAAAAAACATGATAGGTTTATATCGTAGTCGCATAGGTTTTTTTCAACAGCGGGGTTAAGCGCATGGCCTTTGGCAGCCGGTTTGTCTCAAGATGGAAACGCAACAAGACGCCCGCCCCCGCGGACGCGCCGCAACAGCCGGCTCCCGACGAACAGACGTTTTTCACCGACGAGGACGGCGAGGAACTGCCCGGCATCAGCGGTCAGGGCATCGGCAGCATCATCGCGGACATGCAGAACGCCCCCGAAACGCAAGTGCCGCCCGACCTGCGCGACGGAGAGGAAGCCACGCCGGAAGAGAAGCTCGCCGCCGCCCGCCGCACGGCGTTCCACAAGATCATCAACGAGATGTGGGGCCAGCCGCAGATCGCGGACTACATGGCCGTGCGCCTCGCGCAATACATGGACCTCGACTCCGCCCGGAAGACCGACAACGGCTTCAAGATCAACATGCTGGACGGAACCCCGATCCGGTGGGGCATCGTGCAGAATCAGGACGGATCGCATTCCGAAGCCATCACTTCTCGCAAGCGCGGGTTCAGCCAGGAGAGCGCGGAATCCATCGTCTCGCTGGCGATGCTGCACGGCTGGCGTTCGATCAGCCTCCACGGCAAGCAGGAACACAAGGAAATGATGTGGCTCGCCGTGCAGCGCCACGCGATGATCGAGGAAGAAGAGTTCGAACGGCTCAAGAAGCTTGGGCAAGTGCCGGCGGATGCGGAATACACGCCGCCGGCCGTCGCCAACTTCCGTCCGCCGGAAGATTCGGCCGTCTACCAAACATGGCTGAAGGAAAAGGCCGAATGGGACGCGAAGCGCGCCGCGCGCGAAGATGAGGCGCTCGACGCCGAAACCCCCGCCGTGACGCCCGCCGCGCCGCCCGCGCCCGAAGCGGCGCAACAGAACAAGCCCGAGACGGCGAAAACCGATAAGCCGGACGCCGCGC
Organism: Alphaproteobacteria bacterium; assembly: GCA_018971405.1. Classification (GTDB taxonomy): domain Bacteria; phylum Pseudomonadota; class Alphaproteobacteria; order Micavibrionales; family UBA2020; genus PALSA-926. Next base: position 991 of record JAGXAX010000070.1, read on the forward strand.
AAGCCGATAAGCCCGAAGCGGAAGCAAAAGCGCCGGAAAAGAAAAAAACAGCGGCTGAAAAAAAAAGTCCGCCATCCGGCCCTGACCCCGCCGCCGGCATAGACGACGGCATCAGAACCAAAAATCCGGCATTCGAAGCGCGACACCCGCGCGACAAAGAAGGCCATTTCGTCAACAGGGAGACCGGCAAGCACACGCCGATCGCCGCGCGCAAGAAAGGCGAGATGACGGCCGCCTTCAACGGCAGCACGCGCAAGAAGGCCCCCGCCGCCGCGCCCAAGGCCGCCCGCAAAAAGGCCCCGCAGCAGGATGGAAAGGCGCTCCCGCCGCCCTGACACCCCATGCGCCCCGACGACGGACACCCCATGACATGACTTTCCCTCCCCGCCCGTACACGGGCCGCGTGATCGACGTCCACGACGTCGCCGCCGACACCCGCCGGATCACCGTCGAGATCGAAGGCCGACAGCGCCTGCCGTTCGGCGCGGGGCAATACATGAATTTGTCCGTCGCGGGCTTCGAGGGACGGCCTTTCTCGATCGCCTCCGCGCCGCATGAAGCTTTGCTGGAATTCCACATCAAGAACAGCGGCCATAAAAACGGAAAACCCGGCCTGAGCGCTCATATCGCCGAAACGCTGAAGCCCGGCCACGCGATCACGCTCGAAGGCCCGCTCGGGAACATCCGCTGGCGGCCGGACGGCGCTTCGCGCCCGCTTTTGATGCTGGCGGGGGGCCTGGGCATCGCGCCGCTCAAATCCATCATCACCGCCTGCCTGCACGGCGCCGGCCATCCGCCGGTGCATCTTTACTGGGGCGTGCGCACGCGCGAGCAGCTCTACCTCGACGGCTTCTTCCGCGGCCTCGCGAAAAGAACCCCGCGCTTTTCCTATATTCCGGTGCTGTCGGACGAAAAGGACCCCGCCCCCTGCCGCGGCGGGCTGATCGGCCACGCCGTCGCGGAGGATTTCGAGACGCTCGCCGGCTTCAGCGTCTACATGGCGGGCCCGCCCGTGATGATCGACGCCACGCTGCCGCTGCTGCTGCACAAAAACGCCGAGGAGGACTATATCTTCAGCGACTGATTTGCGCTATACTGCGGGGCATGACCGGCGCCGAAATCGAACATCTCATCAAGCTTCTCGCCCGCCTGCCGGGCTTCGGGCCGCGCTCGGCGCGGCGCGCGGCGCTGCATCTTCTCAAGAACCGCGAAACCCTGATGCGCCCCTTGAGCCAGGCCCTGAGCGTCGCGGCGGACGTGATCGTCGAATGCCCCGAATGCCACAACCTCGACACGACGCTCCCCTGCGCCCTCTGCGCCAATCCCGCGCGCGACGCCAGCCAGCTCTGCGTCGTGGAAGACATCTCCGACCTCTGGGCTGTGGAGAAGACCGGCGCCTATAAAGGCTATTACCATGTGCTCGGCGGCACCTTGTCGGCGCTCGACGGCATCGGCCCTGACGACCTTTCCATCCCGCACCTTCTGCAGCGCGCCGCACGGCCGCAGGTGCGCGAGGTGATCGTGGCCCTGAGCGCCACCATCGACGGGCAGACGACGGCGCACTACCTCTCGGAGGGTTTGCGCGCCGCGGGCGTGGCGGTGACGCAGCTCGCCCACGGCGTGCCGATCGGCGGGCAGATCGACTACATGGACGACGGCACGCTCTCGACGGCGCTCAAATCCCGAAAAGCCGTCTGATGGAAAAATTCCGGCACATCGACACGTGGGTCTTCGACCTCGACAACACGCTCTACGACGCCGACACCGGCGTCTTCGACCAGATCATCGCGCGCATGACGCTTTACGTCTGCAACCTCCTCGGCGTCTCGCGCGAGGAGGCGAACGCGCTCCGCCGCGGCTACTGGGAGAAATACGGCACGACGCTCTACGGCCTGATGCAGGAGCACAAGATCGACCCGCAGGACTTTCTCGACTTCGCGCATGACGTCGACATCTCCGCCGTGACGCCCTGCGCCGTCGTCAGGGACGGGCTCGCGCGCCTGCCCGGCCGCAAGGTCGTCTTCACCAACTCGTCGCAGGCCTTCACGGCGCGCATGACGCGGCACCTCGGCATCGACCGCCATTTCGACGGCGTCTTCGCCATCGAGGACGCGGGGTTCCTGCCCAAGCCGCACCCCGAAACCTACCGCGCGATCGCCGGAAAATTCGCCTTCGCGCCGGACAGGGCGGCGATGTTCGACGACATGCAGGTCAATTTGAAGACCGCGGCCGACCTCGGCATGACCACGGTGTGGATCCACCGCGGCAGGGAGGCGGAAGGCGGCACGCCGCCGCATATCCACCACAAGGCGGAAAAGCTGGCCGACTGGCTGAAAGAAACCGCGCCGGGCGCCTGAAAACACGAAAAAGAAAAACGGGGGATGACATGTCCGACACGACAAACCTTGAAAGCGCCGTCGATGCCGCGTGGGAAAAACGCGACGAACTGGCGAACGACGAAGGCGAAAAGGCGGCCGCCCATAGCGCCGTCGGTGCCGCGCTGAGGCTCCTCGGCGAGGGGAAGCTGCGCGTCGCGGAAAAGCAGGGCGGCGGCTGGCGCGTCAACGTCTGGCTCAAGAAGGCCGTGCTGCTCTCGTTCCGGCTCAACGGAAACAAGCTCATTTCCGGCGGCGCGGGCGGCGGCGGCTGGTGGGACAAGGTCGCCCCGCGCTTCTCCGGCTGGACGGAAAAGGACTTCGCCGCCGCGGGCTTCCGCGCCGTGCCGGGGGCGATCGTCCGCGCCTCGGCCTTCATCGCGCGCGACGTGGTTTTGATGCCGAGTTTCGTCAACGTCGGCGCCCACGTGGGCGATGGCACGATGATCGACACGTGGGCGACGCTCGGCTCCTGCGCGCAGATCGGCCGGCACTGCCACATCTCCGGCGGCGTCGGCATCGGCGGCGTGCTGGAGCCCTTGCAGGCGGAGCCGGTGATCATCGAGGACAACTGCTTCATCGGCGCGCGCTCGGAAGTGGCCGAGGGCGTGATCGTCGGCGAAGGCGCGGTCCTGTCGATGGGCGTGTTCCTCGGCGCCTCGACGAAGATCATCGACCGCGCGACCGGCGAGACCTTCATGGGCCGCGTGCCCGCCTATTCCGTCGTCGTGCCGGGGAGCCTGCCGCCGAAGGAGGGCAGCGGGCCGCACCTTTCCTGCGCCGTGATCGTCAAGCGCGTCGACGAAAAAACCCGCGCCAAGACCTCGATCAACGAGCTTTTGCGCGCCTGAAGGGATGGCCATGACCGACCCCGTTTCCATCGCGCAGGGCCTGATCCGCTGCCGGAGCGTGACGCCGGCGGAAGGCGGCGCGCTCGATTACCTTGAAAAACTTTTAAGCGCGAACGGCTTCGCCTGCCATCGCGTGACTTTTTCCGATCACGGCACGCCCGACGTCGAAAACCTTTATGCGCGGCGCGGAAACAGCATGCCCAACCTCTGCTTCGCGGGGCATACCGACGTCGTGCCGGTCGGCGACGCCGGCGCCTGGACGGCCGACCCCTTCGGCGGCGAGATCAGGGACGGAAAACTCTACGGCCGCGGCGCCTGCGACATGAAGGGCGCGATCGCCGCCTTTGTCGCCGCCGCGTGCGACGTGACGGAAACGAAAGGCGCGCTCAGCTTCCTCATCACCGGCGACGAGGAAGGCCCCTCGGTCAACGGCACGAAAAAGATGCTGCAATGGCTGGCGGAGAAAAACGAAAAGATCGGCTATTGCATCGTCGGCGAGCCGACGTCCGACAAAACCCTCGGCGACACGATCAAAATCGGGCGGCGGGGCAGCCTGACCGGGCGCCTGACCGTAAACGGCAAGCAGGGGCACGTCGCCTATCCGCATCTCGCCGACAATCCTGTGCCGAAGCTTCTGCCGCTGCTCGACGTGCTCGACGGGCTGATCCTCGACGCGGGGACGGAGCACTTCCAGCCCTCGAACCTCGAAATCGTCGATATCGACACCGGAAACAAGGCGGAGAACGTCATCCCGGCCGCCGCGCGCGCCGTCTTCAACGTGCGCTTCAACGACCTGTACAGCGGCGCGGCGCTGGAGAAAAAACTCCGCGCCGCCATGAACGCGCTCGACATCCCCTACGAGCTGAACGTGCGCGTCAGCGGCGAGAGCTTCCTCACCCCCGCCGGAAAGCTCTCCGATGCGCTTTCCGCGGCGGTCGAAAAAATCACCGGACGAAAACCGGTCCTCGGCACCGGCGGCGGCACGTCGGACGCGCGCTTCATCCACAAGTTCTGCCCCGTCGCGGAACTGGGCCTGCTCAACGCCACCGCCCATCAGGCGGACGAGCATGTCGCGGCCGAAGACGTGCGGCAGCTCGCCGAAATTTACAAGGCCGCCATCCGCGCGCTGTTGTCCTGACTTAATCTCGCATTTCGCACTTTTTATATTTCGTACTTTTTATATTTCGCACTTTTTATATTTCGTACTTTTTATATTTCGTACTGGCCGCCGATTTCCACCACGCGGTCGGAGGGGATGTTGTAATAGGCGGCGGCGTTGGAGGCGTTTTTCTTCAGCCACGCGAAGATCCGCTCGCGCCAGCGGGCGATGCCCGACGGCTCCTCGGTTGAAATCACCGTCTCCTTGCCGAGGAAGAACGACGCCTGGTGGATGTCGTCGAAATCCATGCCGCGCGCCTGGCACTGGCGCAGCGCGGCGGGCACGTCCGGCTCGTCCTGAAAGCCGGTGTGGAGGTCGAGCTGGTAGAAGTCGTGACCGAGGTTGTAGACGTGGACGCGGTTCTCCGGCGGCACATAAGGCACCTCCTGCGACCCGACGGTGAAGAAGATGATCCGCTCGTGCAGGACCTTGTTGTGCTTGAGGTTGTGCAGCAGCGACGCGGGGATGACGTTGTGCAGCCGCGTCATGTAGACGGCGGTGCCGGGCACGCGGATCGGCGGGTTCTTGTAGATCTCCTTGATGAAGCGCTCGGTCGAGACGGAGGCGCGGGCGACCTTTTCGCTGAGGATGCGCTGGCCGCTCTTCCACGTGGTGAGCAGCGTGAAGACGACGGAGGCGATCATCAGCGGCACGTAGCCGCCCGAGGCGATCTTCTGCGACGAGGCGGCGAACAAAACGGCATCGACCACGGCGAAGCCGCCCGCCGTCGCCAGCACGCGCCACCACGGCCAGTGCCACTTGAGGCGCATGACGAAGCTGACCTGTATCGCCGCGATGAACATCGCGCCCGTGACGGCCACGCCGTAAGCGGCGGCGAGGCCCTCTGACGACTTGAAGATCACGACGACGGCGAGCACCATCGCCAGCAGCATCCAGTTGACAAAGGGAATGTATATCTGCCCCATTTCCTTGGCCGAGGTGAAGAATATCCGCATGCGCGGAAGATACCCCAGCATGATCGCCTGACGGGTGAGCGAATAAGCGCCCGAGATGACCGCCTGCGAGGCGATGACCGTCGCCATCGCGGCGAGGAACAGCAGCGGCACGGAGAGCATCTTCGGCGCCAGCAGGTAGAAGGGGTTCTGGATGGCGGCAGGGTGCAGAAGCAAAAGCGCGCCCTGCCCGAAATAGTTCAAAATCAGCCCCGGCCAGACGACGGAGAGCCACACGGCGCGGATCGGCTTCGCGCCGAAGTGGCCCATGTCGGCGTAGAGCGCCTCCGCGCCGGTGACGGACAGCACCGTCGCGCCGAGGCCCAGAAACGCGAGATAGGGGTGGGTGAAGATGAACTTGACCGCGTAAAGCGGATTGACCGCCTGCAGCACCTGCGGGGCGTGGAGGATTTGCATCAGGCCAAGAACGCCGAGCGTCGAAAACCAGACCAGCATAATCGGCCCGAAAAGATTGCCGACCTTGCCAGTGCCGAAGCGCTGCCCCAGAAAAAGCAACGTCAGGATGAACATGGCGAGCGGCAGCTCGATCGTATGCAGGCTCGGCGCGACGACCTGAATCCCCTCGATGGCGGAGAGGACCGAGATCGCGGGGGTGATCACGCCGTCGGCGTAAAACAAGCTCCCCGCCATGACGCCGAGCAGCCCCGTCATGTAAAACAGCGACGGGCTGGGACGCGTCAGCCTCTGCACCAGCGCGAGCAGAGCGAAGTCCCCGCCTTCGCCCTTGTTGCTCGCCTTCATGACGACCATGACGTATTTGACCGTCACGACGATCAAGAGCAGCCAGAAGATCATGGAGAGGAACCGGTAGATATTTTCCGGCGCGACAGGCAGGTTCGTCTGGGTAAAGCTCTCCTTCAGCGCATAGAGCGGACTCGTCCCGATATCGCCGAAGACGACGCCAAGCGCGCCCAGCGACATCAGGCTGAGGGAACTCGAATGATGCGAGCTGGCGCGTTCCTGCTCCAGCTTGCGGTTCAGGTGTTCGGAAAGGCTTTGCATGGGAGATCTTTTATTGTTCCTTGGTTTTTTAACGCGCGGCGCGGTTATTCGACGCAGCCTGCGCTTTCCCGATTGAAGCACTCCCAAGGGATAACACAATTCTTGATGCAACGCAAA
>JAGXAX010000071.1 GCA_018971405.1 Alphaproteobacteria bacterium
ATGCGCTGCCTGTCCACCAGATGAAAAAGACCAAAGACGGCTGGCGTGAGCGCTGCGTCGGCTACGATCCGGAGCATGACAGCTTTTTCTTCACGGCGGCGCCGCTGGCGTTCGACCTTGCGGGCGTCATGCCGGAGGATTTCATGAACGCGCCGGAAGGCAGCGTTTTCGAGATCAGCCCCGCGTCGCTGGAAATCGTGAAGCAGGTGTCGATGCGCATCGCGCGGCACGGGGGCGCGGCGTTGTTTATCGATTACGGCCATGCGCAGGCGGGATTGGGCGACACGCTTCAGGCCGTCGCGCATCACCAATACGCCGACGTGCTGGAGGAGCCGGGACTGCGCGACATCACCGCACACGTCGATTTCGGCACGCTCAAATCGGTGGCGGCGCAGCATGCCGCCGTGGCGGGGCCGGTGACGCAGGGGGAATTCCTGATCGGCCTCGGCATCGAGGCGCGGGCGTGGCATTTGAGCAAAAACGCGACGGAAAAGCAGCGCGAAGACATCATGTCCGCGCTCTGCCGCCTCGTCGCGCCGAAGGAAATGGGGCGGCTCTTCAAGGTGATGGGCCTCACGCCGCTTGCGGCATCCGTCCATCCCGCGGGGTTCGCCGTCGCCGGAGAGGATCGTCATGAAATACCTCACGACTGATCTTGCCGCGATCCCGTGGGTGCGGCACGGCTTTTTCACCCGTCAGGGCGGGGTGAGCGGCGGGCTTTACGCCTCGCTCAACTGCGGATTCAGAAAAGACGACAGGCAGGCCAACGTGCGCGCCAACCGCGCCCGCGCCGCGGCGGCGCTGGATATCGCGGCCGAGAGCCTTGTCGTCGCGCGCCAGGCGCACAGCGCGAAGGCCGTGGCCGTCAAAAAACCGTGGGCGCCGAAGGACGCGCCGGAGTGCGACGGCATGGTGACGGCGGAGCGGGGCCTCGGCCTCGGCGTCCTCACGGCGGATTGCGTGCCGGTGCTGTTCGCGTCGAAAAAGGAAAAGATCGTCGGCGCGTGCCATGCCGGATGGAAAGGCGCGCTGGGCGGCGTGCTGGAAGAGACGGTCGCGGCGCTGGAAAAGCGCGGCGCGCGGCCGGAGGACATAGCGGTCGCGATCGGCCCCTGCATCGGCGCGGATTCTTACGAAGTGAGCGATGACTTCCCCCTGCCGTTCATGGCGCAGGATGCCGCGAACGCGCGGTTTTTCAAAAGCGCGGCGCGGGCGGGCCACCGGATGTTCGATTTGCCGGGCTATGTGGCGCACCGGCTGCGGCTTCTCGGCATCGAAGCCGTCCACGACACGCGGCAGGACACGCGGACGGACGATTCCTTTTTCAGCAACCGCCGCGCCTTTTTGCAGGGCGAGAAAGGCTTCGGGCTGCAGATATCGATTATCTCAATAATATGAAGCGGTTAAAAAGAACTCTTCATTTCCGCCGGAAAATTGGCTAGTTTAGGGCCGCGTTTGAAAACCGGACAAACCATGGGCGAGAAAAAAATGAAATTGATCGCGTGTTCCAGCAACCAGCCGCTCGCCGCGGCGGTATCGGCCTATCTCGGCATCCCGCTGTCGCAGGTCAACCTCAAGCGCTTCGCCGATCAGGAGATTTTCGTCGAGGTGCTGGAGAACGTGCGCGGCGAGGACGTATTCGTCGTCCAGTCCACTTCCTATCCCGCCAACGACCACCTGATGGAAATGCTGATCATGTTCGACGCGCTGAAGCGCGGCTCGGCGCGGCGCATCACGGCGGTCATGCCCTATTTCGGCTATGCGCGGCAGGACCGCAAGACCGGCTCGCGCTCGCCCATCTCGGCCAAGCTCGTCGCCAACCTCATCACCAAGGCGGGCGCCGACCGCGTGCTGACGCTCGATCTGCACGCGGGGCAGATTCAGGGTTTCTTCGACATTCCGGTGGATAACCTCTTCGCCGGCACGCCGATCTTCGTGCCTTACGCGCAGAAGACGAAATCCGGCAAGCCGCTGACCGTGGTGTCGCCGGACGTCGGCGGCGTGGTGCGCGCCCGCGCGCTGGCGAAAAAGCTCGACGCCGGCCTTGCCATCATCGACAAGCGCCGCGAGAAGGCGGGCATCTCCGAAGTGATGCACGTCATCGGCGAGGTCGCGGGGCAGGAGTGCATCCTGATCGACGACATGGTGGACAGCGCGGGCACGATCTGCAACGCGGCGGCTGCGCTGATGAACGAAGGCGCTGCCTCTGTGCGCGCCTTCGCGACGCACGGCGTGCTCTCCGGCAGCGCGATCGACCGCATCGAAAAATCCCCGCTGACGGAGATGGTCGTCACCGACAGCATCGCCGCGACGCCCGCGGCGAAATCCTGCCAGAAGCTGAAATACATCCCCGTCGCGCCGCTGATCGGCGAGGCGATTTTGCGCATCAGCGAGGAGCGCTCCGTCTCGTCGCTGTTCGACGCGGTGCCGGCGGGCGCCTGAGGCCTTAAATCAATCCGTGCCGGAATCGGCGTCGCTCTTCGTCGCGTAGAGCGAATTGAGCAGCTTGTCGTTGATCCGGACGTCGTATTTGGCCCAGAGGCTCTGGCGGTATTGCTCGATCAGGTCGTTGCTGATCAGGCGCTGCATGACGCTGGCGAGATCCTGACTGTCCTGTTTGAGCGCCGCGGGCGGCGGCATTTTGACCACGCGGCCGGTGAGGCGGAGGATGGCGAGCGCGTTGTCTTCCGTGACGGCGGTCGTTTCGCCGGCGGCGTCGAGCGCGAAGAGGGCGCCGAGCATGTTGTCGTCGAGCTTGGCTTCCATCGAGGATTCGCCGCGCCGGACGGCGCCGGTCTGCTGTACCGGCTCATGCAGTTCCGCCGCGACCTTGTCGAAGGACGCGCCCTGTTTCAGGCGGGCGATGATTTTCGCGGCCTTGTCGTTGAGGGCGTCCATCTCCTGCTCTTTCATCCAGCGCGCGCGCACGGCGTTTTCGACCGCATCGAACGGCGGCTGGCTGGCGGGGAAGACGTCGTCCACGCCGACGACCTGATAGCCGCCCGCCGCTTCGATCATCTGGCTCGCTTCGCCCTTGTCGAGGCTGAAGCCCGCCGACACGAGCTTGGCGAGGTCGGGCAGCGCCGCGGGCGCTTCCTTGCCGTTCGCGGGCTTGCCGTTGGCGTCGACCTTGTCGAGCACGGCGAGGGGCAGGTTGAATTGCTTGGCCACTTCCGCGAGCGTCGCGCCGCCGCCGATCGCGTCCTCGATCTTGTTGGACAAGCTGTACATGGCGTCGTCGACCTGATCCTGCGCGAGGTTGCTCTCGATCTCGCCCTTCACGGCGCTGAACGGCCGGACGGCGCCGGGCTCGATCTTCTTGATGTAAAGCACGTGCCAGCCGAGCGGGGTCTTGATCGGCGCGGTGATCGCGCCGGCCTTGCCCGCGAAGGCGGCGAGTTGCAGTTCGGGCGCGATCTGCTTGCGCGTGAAAGGCTCGGGCAGGAGGTAGCTCACCTTGACGCCCGCATTTTTGGCGGCGGCGCGGAGGTCGTTGTCTTTCTCCGCAGCCTTGTAGACGCTCTCCGCCGTGGCTTCATCGGGCGCGACGGCCTGCGCGATGATGCGGGTTTCCGGCGTCTTATATTCGTCGAGGTTGTCTTTATACTGCTGCTCCAGCTTCGCCTCGGGGATCTTGATCGTGGCGGCGACGGATTTCCGCGAGAGGGTGACGACCGTGAGCGTGCGGTATTCCGGCAGCGTGTAGTCGCCCTGCACCGAAGTGTAATAGGATTTCAGCGTCGCGTCGGACGGCGGGCTGACCGGCGGAACGTCTTTCGCCGTCAGCATGAAATAGGCGCCGGTGCGGTATTCGTTGCGGAACCTGAGCGCGTCGGCGACGAGCTGTTTCGGCGCGTAAGAGCCGGAGGTGATGACGCGGAAGAGCAGCTCGGTCGCGATGTCGGTCTTGACCGAGGAAACGAGTTCGGGCTCGTTCATGTTGTAGGCCTGTTCGAGGCGTTGCAGCGCTTCCTGTTGCGAGAGGCCCTTTTTCACCAGCGGGGCGATGATGCTCCTGATCTGCCGCGCGGCCAGAACGTCGCCGGGGAGGATGCCGGCGTCGTTCGCGGCCATGGCGAAGACGCGGCGGTCGATTTCCTGCTGCAGGATCTTGCGCGGCACGCCGGCGCGGATGGCGTCGGCTTCCCGCACGTTCTTCCGGCGGAGTTCCTCGCGCACCATGCGCTCGAAGTCTTCCGCGTGGATCTTCGTGCTGCCGATCCGCGCTACGGCGTCGTCCTGCAGCGCGCTGCGGAACACGCCCTGTCCGCCGATCAGCGCGAGGCCGGTCATTGCCAGCAGCAAAAGGCCGAAGAGAACGAACTTGACCAGGGTGGACTTGGCGCCGTCGCGCATTTGCTTGAGCATGGAGGCATATCCTTTGATATTGATTATTAAAAGATATTTAGCGAAGATGGCGCCAAATGCAAAGGAGAAAGATTTATGCCCAAGCTTATCGTCGGGAACTGGAAGATGAACGGCCTTCAGGCGGACAGCCGCGATCTGGCAGAAAAGCTGGCCGCGGGGATGAAGGGCGACCCATCCAATGATTTCCATATGGTCGTATGCCCGCCGGCGACGATGATCGCGCCCGTGGCGGCGGTTTTGAAGGGTTCGGCCATCCGCTGGGGCGGGCAGGATTGCCATGCGGAAGCGTCCGGCGCGTTCACCGGCGATATCGCTGCGCCCATGCTCAAAGACCTCGGCTGCGATTTCGTCATTCTCGGCCATTCCGAGCGCAGGCAGTACCATGAGGAGACCAGCGCGCAGGTGGCTGCCAAGGCGAAACAGGCCTATGCCGCAGGGCTCGCCGTGATTATTTGCGTCGGCGAGCTGGACGCCCAGCGCAGTGCCGGAGAGCAGGAAAGCGTTGTGGCGCGCCAGTTGGCGGAATCGATCCCTGCCGAGGCCCTGCCTTTGAACACTGTCATCGCCTACGAGCCCGTCTGGGCGATCGGCACGGGCAAGACGGCCTCGGCCGAGGATATCCGTCAGATGCATGCCTTTATCCGCGGCAAGGTCGGGAGAATGCAAATTCTTTACGGCGGCTCGGTCAAGGCGGAAAACGCGCGGGAAATTCTCCACACCGAAAATGTTGATGGCGTGCTGGTCGGAGGGGCGAGCCTCAAGGCTGAGGCGTTTATGGCGATCGCTGCGGCCAGTAGGTTGCCATAAGATTGTGCGAATATAAATCGCTGGATTTTTATCGTGATTGCGCCTAAAAATACCTGACATAAACGACATATTATTCCATAATAAAAATTCTGAGGAAGCCGTTCGATGGAATCAGTCATTCTCGTCATCCACCTGATCGTCGCGATCGCGATTGTCGCGGTCGTGCTGGTGCAGCCTGCGCAGGATGCGGGTTTTGTCGGCGGCTCCGGCTCGATGTCCAACCTCGGCGCGACGCGCACCAAGGGCGACGCCCTGTCGCGGATCACCGGCTACCTTGCGGCGGTCTTTTTCATCACCAGCATGTCGCTGGCGCTGCTGGCCGAGCATCATGGCCCCGCCAAGAACATCCTTGACGTCAGCACGGGGCAGGCCGCCGTGACGAAGATGGTTCCGGTCAAGCCCGCCGCCGCGCCCGCCAAGGCGCCCGAACAGAAAAGACCTTCCGCGCCGATTTCGCATTAACCTTCAGCACAGGAGAACGCCGATGCCCCGCTACATCTTCATCACAGGCGGGGTGGTGTCTTCGCTTGGCAAGGGGCTGGCATCGGCGTCGCTCGGCGCGGTGTTGCAGGCGCGGGGGTTCAAGGTGCGCTTGCGCAAACTTGACCCGTATCTGAACGTTGACCCCGGCACGATGAGCCCTTACCAGCACGGCGAGGTCTATGTGACCGACGACGGCGCGGAGACCGACCTCGACCTTGGCCATTATGAACGCTTCACCGGCGTCGCGGCGCGCAAATCCGACAATATCACGACGGGCCGCATCTATCTCAACATCATCCAGAAAGAACGGCGCGGGGATTATCTCGGCGCGACGGTGCAGGTCATCCCGCACGTCACCAACGAGATCAAGGAATTCATCGGCGCAAATAACGACGGCGCGGATTTCGTGCTGTGCGAGATCGGCGGCACGGTCGGAGACATAGAAAGTTTGCCGTTCCTCGAGGCCATCCGCCAGTTCGGCAACGAAATCGGCCACGAGAACGCGCTTTATATCCACGTCACGCTGCTGCCCTACATCCCGACGGCGGGCGAGCTCAAAACCAAGCCGACGCAGCACTCGGTGAAGGAACTGCTTTCGGTCGGCATCCAGCCTTCGATTTTATTGTGCCGCGCGGAACGCCCCATCCCCGACGACGAACGCCGCAAGATCGCGCTTTTCTGCAACATCAGGAAGGAATGCGTCATCCCCGCGCTCGACATGAAGAGCATTTATCAGGTGCCGGTCAGCTACCACAAGGAAGGGCTGGACGAGCAGGTGCTGAAATATTTCGGGCTTGAGGCGAAAGCGCCCGATCTCTCGCGCTGGTACGCGATCATGGAGCATATCGCGCATCCGGAGGGCGAGGTGACCATCGGCGTGGTCGGCAAATACACCTCGCTGCCCGACAGCTACAAGTCGCTCTCGGAAGCGCTGATGCACGGCGGCTTCGCCAACAACGTCAAGGTCAACGTCGACTGGATCGACGCGGAAACCTTCGAGAAGGAAGATTGCGCCGTGAAGCTGGCGAGCGTTGACGGCATCCTCGTGCCCGGCGGCTTCGGCGAGCGCGGCACGGAGGGGAAGATCAACGCCGTGCAGTTCGCCCGCGAGCACAAAGTGCCTTATTTCGGCATATGTTTGGGCATGCAGATGGCGGTGATCGAAGTGGCGCGGCACAAGGCGGGGCTGAACGACGCGGGGTCGAGCGAATTCGGCAAGTGCAACAACCCCGTCGTCGGCCTGATGACCGAATGGCTCAAGGGCGACGCGCTGGAAAAACGCGACGAGCGCGGCAACCTCGGCGGCACGATGCGCCTCGGCGCGTATCACGCGAAGCTGGCGGCGAACTCGAAAGTGCGCGGGGTTTACGGCGCGGAAGAGATCGAAGAGCGTCACCGCCACCGCTACGAGGTCAACACGACCTACAAAAAACAGCTTGAGGACGCGGGCCTCGTGTTCAGCGGCATGTCGCCGGACGGACGCCTGCCCGAGATCGTCGAGATCGCGGACCATCCGTGGTTCATCGGCGTGCAGTTCCACCCCGAGCTGAAATCGAAGCCCTTCGCGCCGCACCCGCTTTTCACGTCGTTCATCAGGGCGGCGGTGGAGAAATCAAGGCTGGTTTGAATTTGCGGCGCGGGTTTTAACGCGAAACTTTTTCGTGACTTCGTGTCGATCCTGTCTTCGAAGCCGCGCCGCCGCGGGAAATATTCACTTGTTCAATAACCGCCCCGCGCATGGAGGCCTGCCTGGCGATGCAGCCGGCGCTTCGAACCTGTCTTTCCCCC
>JAGXAX010000072.1 GCA_018971405.1 Alphaproteobacteria bacterium
ATATGCTTTCAAAAATTTTTCTTGTACCATGTATTTTCTTAATAAATCCTACTTAATGTAGACCGCTTTATAGCCCGCTCAACAACGTACCTTAACACAGTAGAATAGTAAGCTTACGAAAGCCTTAAAACATAAACCCTTAATCCTTATTGTGTGATAATGTATATTATGGTAAATATAATATACTATTCACAGTATAGACCCCAGTCTTTGATCATATTGATATAGCTATGAAAACGTACTATAATGCCGCAGATAGAGATATCTTGATTCAATTATCTTGTATTCAATCACAGGAGAACGACACAAATGAGACATTTTTTTAATGACAATACGCAACCTGCGCCGCTTACCGAAGCCGAGCAAAAATTGAACGAATGGGGCATCAAATACAAACGGAAGGCCGACGGCACTCTGGTTGTGCGTGAATTGAATATTTCGAGCAAAAACCTCACCCGTCTGCCGAACCTGAGCAATGTCATCGTGCGCGGCGATTTCATCTGCCAGAATAACCGGCTGACCTCGCTTGTCGGATCGCCGAAGAGCGTTGGCCGCGGGTTCTATTGCGATGGCAACAAGCTGCCGTCGCTGATCGGTGCGCCGCAATCAGTTCCGGGCTACTTTTCGTGCAATTCCAATCCGCTGACATCACTTGTCGGCGCGCCGCGCAAGTTCGCGAGACTGTCCTGCAATCTGGGCGATTTTTACGCATGGGAAGCCATTCCGGCCGTGCTGCGCCAGCCGTCCGGCACGTCGAAACCGCCGCAGCCGTAATAAGCCTTTAGCGGCAGTAGAAATTACCCGTGGGCATTATTGCCGACGGGTTTTTTTTATTCTAAATACGCTATGGAAAATTTAAATTACACCTTCGTTTATATGCTGAAAAATGCTAAAATTAACAGTCATTACAATAACATCTACAGGATTCTGCCGTGACCGACAATACCGTTAAAAAAACCGATATAGCGCCCATCACGATCGAATCCGAGATGCAGACATCGTATCTCGCTTACGCCATGAGCGTGATCGTTAGCCGGGCCTTGCCGGACGTGCGGGATGGTCTCAAGCCCGTCCACCGCCGCATCCTTTACGCCATGCGCGAAGGCGGCTATGACAGCGGCAAGCCTTACAAAAAATCCGCGCGGATCGTCGGTGACGTCATGGGTAAATATCACCCGCACGGCGACAGCGCCATTTATGATGCCTTGGCGCGCATGGCGCAGGATTTCTCGCTCCGTGTGATGCTGATCGACGGCCAGGGCAACTTCGGCTCGATGGACGGCGATCCGCCGGCCGCGATGCGTTATACCGAAGCGCGTCTTAATAAAGTCGCCGAGACGATGCTGGAGGATATCGACAAGGAGACGGTCGACTTCCAGCCGAACTACGATGAATCCGTCCTCGAACCGAGCGTCCTCCCTGCCCGTTTTCCGAACTTGCTGGTCAACGGCGCGGCAGGCATCGCCGTCGGCATGGCGACCAACATTCCACCGCACAACCTCGGCGAAGTGCTGGATGGCTGCTGCGCTTATGTGGACAATCCCGACATCACGCTCGACGAGCTGATCGATATCATTCCGGGGCCGGATTTCCCGACCGGCGGACAAGTTCTCGGCCGCAACGGCATCCTCGGCACGTTCCACAACGGCCGCGGATCGATCGTCATGCGCGCCAAAACCTCCATCGAGGAAATCCGCAAGGATCGCATGGCGATCATCGTCCATGAAGTGCCGTATCAGGTCAACAAGTCGCGCCTGCTGGAGCGCATGGCCGAATGCGTGCGCGAGAAGATCATCGAAGGCATTTCCGACCTCCGCGACGAGACCGACCGCGATGGCGTGCGCGTCGTCATCGAGCTCAAGAAAGACGCCATGCCCGATGTCGTGCTCAACCAGCTTTTCAAGCATACGCCGTTGCAGACGTCCTTCGGCTCCAACATGCTGGCGCTGAACTACGGCCGCCCGCAGATGATGAACCTCAAGGAATTCATCGCCGCCTTCGTCAATTTCCGCGAGGAAGTCATCACCCGCCGCACGATTTTCGAGCTCGGCAAGGCCCGCGAGCGCGCGCATATCTTGGCGGGCTTGGCCGTCGCCGTCGCCAACATCGACGAAGTGATCTCCATGATCCGCGGCGCGAAGGACCCGAACGACGCCCGCGAAAAACTCACCGCCCGCGAATGGGACGTTGCCGACATCGCGCCGCTGATGAAGCTGATCGACGACCCGCAATATCCGGTGAGCGCGAAGAACACCTATAAAATGTCCGATACGCAGGCGAAAGCCATCCTCGATCTCCGCCTGCATCGCCTGACGGCGCTGGAGCGCGACAAAATCGGCGACGAGTTGAAACAGGTCACCGATATGATCGCGGAATATCTTTCCATCCTCGCCAGTCGCGAAAAACTGATGAATCTTTTGCGCACGGAGCTGGTCGATATCAAGACCCGCTTCGCCACGCCGCGCAAGACGGAACTGATCGCCGACGAGCACGAACAGGACGTTGAAGACCTGATCCAGAAGGAAGACATGGTCGTGACCGTCACCAATACAGGGTACGTCAAGCGCGTGCCGCTGGCTACATACCGCGCGCAGAAGCGTGGCGGCAAGGGCCGCACCGGCATGCAGACGAAAGAGGAGGATTTCGTCACCGACCTCTTCGTCGCCAACACGCATACGCCGATCCTTTTTTTCACCACCAAGGGCATCTGCCACAAGCTGAAGGTCTACAAACTGCCGCTCGGCACGCCGCAGGCGCGCGGCAAGGCTTTTATCAATTTGCTGCCGCTCGAACAGGGGGAAACGATCTCCGTCGTTATGCCGCTGCCGGAAGATGAGAGCATGTGGGACAAGCTCGACGTCATTTTCGCCACCTCTCACGGCACCGTGCGGCGCAACAGTCTTGACGATTTTAAAAACGTCCGCGCCAACGGCCTCATCGCCATGAAGCTGGAGGGCGACGAAAAACTCATCGATGTCCGCACCTGCACGGATACGGACGATATCGTTCTGTCTTCGCGCAAGGGCAAGGCGATCCGCTTCCCCGTCGCGGACTTGCGCGTGTTCAAGTCGCGCGCGTCGACCGGCATCCGCGGCATCCGCCTCATGGACGGCGACCACGTCGTCTCCATCTCCATCGTCCGCCATGTCGAGGCGACGCCGGAAGAGCGCATGGCCTACCTGCGCAAGGCCTCGAAACTGCGCAATCAGGTCGAAGACGCGGAAACCGAAAGCGCGGGAGACGATGAAGAAGAAACATCGTCCGCCAACATCGAGCTTTCTCCCGCCCGTTTCGACGAGATGGCTGCGATGGAAGACTTCCTGCTCGCCGTGACGTCCAAAGGCTTCGGCAAGCGCACCTCCGCCCATGAATACCGCATCGCCGGCCGCGGCGGCTCCGGCATCTGGAACATGAAGCTCGGCAAGCGCAACGGCGAAATGGTCGGCACGTTCAAGGTGCTGGACAGCGACGAAATCATGCTCGTCACCAACGGCGGACAGATCATCCGCATGGCCGTCAAGGACGTGCGCTTCGTCGGACGCCAGACGCAGGGCGTCACCCTCTTCCGCATCGAGGACGGCGAGGAAGTCGTCTCCGCCGCGATCATCAGGGATGACGACCATGGCGAAGAGTAAAGCGGTTGCGGCAACCCCCCTGATCGGCGTCTATCCGGGCACGTTCGATCCGGTGACGCTGGGACATCTCGACATCATCGAGCGCGCGATGAAGGTCGTCGATCATCTCGTGGTGGGGGTCGCGGACAGCCCCTCAAAAAGGCCGCTTTTCTCCGTCAAGAAGCGCGTCGAACTGATGAAGATCGACGTCGCCAACAACCGCAAGCTCAAGGGGAAATCGATAGACGTCGTTCCTTTCGGCGAACTTCTGATGGATTTCGTCACGCGCATGAACGCGCGCGTGATCGTGCGGGGCCTGCGCGCCGTGTCGGATTTCGAGTACGAATTCCAGATGGCGGGCATGAACTCCTACCTGAACGAAAAGATCGAAACCATGTTCCTCATGGCGCAGGACAAGCACCAGTTCATTTCGTCGCGCTTCGTCAGGGAGATCGGCCGCCTCGGCGGCGATATCACGCACTTCGTCACGCCGAACGTGGCGAAAGAGATACGGAAGCGCTTCGGAAAATAGTATTTACGGACTGGTAAGCGACATCGGCAGGCTGTTGTCCGGCTTCAGCGCATCACCTGTTTGCATCTGCTGCAGAAGATTGTTGATCGACGTCTGTCCCGGTATGGCAAGCGGAGGTTTCTTCGGCGTGGCAGGCAGCGGGGAAGTCTGGCCTTGCGGAGGTAAAGGCTTTTCCGGCGCGGCGCTCTCCGTATCAAGCCTGTCCAGGATGTCGCCGATCGGCTGGTCTTGCTTTTTTTTCTGCGCGGCGACAGACGGCTTGCGTTTTTTTGGCGCGGGCGGCGGCGGGAGATGTCTGGAAACGTAGTCCTGCAACGCTTTTCCGCCGTCTATGGCATAATCCGCGTCTTTCGACGTGCGCGACACGGCAAGCGCGGGGAAATCCTCCGGTTTCGCCAGTTGCAGGCTGCCTGAGAGCGCGTAGACGCCCTTCGCGATGTCCGACGATCCCGCCAGACTGATTTTTTCCGCGGCATTCTCAGCTTTTAGGGATATGATACTGACCTTCCCGTGATCGAGCTTGAATTTTCCCTGCACGCCCTTGAAAACGGACGCGCCGTCATGATGCATAGCGTCGCTGACCAGCCGCACAAGATCATCGGGAATTTTGACGAGCTTCTGCAGATGCTCCGGAAGATGATCGGCATTGAAATCGCCGATCGTCAGCTTGTCCGCTTGCAGGGAAATGTCTCCTGTCGCGTTCTGCGCCGTATTGTCGGCGGAGGTCAGGTCGAAACCGATATCCCCTTTGCCGACGGAAAATCCCTTAAGCCCGAGCTGCGCCTGCAAGACGGAGAGATCCGCATTTTTGAGGCTGCCCTTGAAGGCCGATGCCCACGCCACGGGCGGCGTTCCGGCGGTAAAGTCAAGACTGCCCTGCAGCGTGCCGCCCCACATCTTGCCCGTCAGGCCGGAGATCGAGACGGCGGACGGCTTCGTCGCGTCAAGCGAAAAAGACGGATGCGTCACGCTTTGGCCTTGCAGCACGATACCGTCCGCCTGCCCCGCTGCCGTGTAGGCGTAAGCGCCTGTTGCCGTCTTCGTGACTGTGCCCTTGACGGAGAAATTCTCCCCTTTTACCGGCGGCAGGGAAACGCCGAGGCTTTTGGCGATGTCAGTCGCGTGCGCGGCGGTCAGCGCGTAGGAAACATCAAGGCCGGAGACCGGCGCGAGGCCCGCCACGCTTCCCTTCATGCTGAAAGCGTCCTTTCCGGACAGGTTGCCGCTAAATTTCCCGATCGTCAGCCCCTTGGCATCGGTTTGGCCGTCAAACACAATGCCGGAGATCGCCAGCCCGCCTTTGGAGAAATTATCAGCCGTCAGTTGCAGGTCGGCATCCGACTGCAGGAGGGCCTTCAGAAAGGCGTCGGAAAAGTCACCGCCGTTCCAGCCGTCGAAATGCAGCATGGCGGTGAATTTTGGCCGTTGCGCCGCGGTTGCTTGCGCCACGTTCAGCACGCCGGAAACTTTCCTTTTGTCACCGAAGTCCGCGTCCATGTCGTAAAGGCTCGTTTGGGCGGGCGATATTGCGAGGCTGCCCTTGAGACGCATTTTTCCGGTCGGCACGTTCGCGCTGCCCAGCAGACTGAAGGCGTTCGCAGCGTCGGGGTTGAACGCGTCAACCATTTTTCCGAGGTCGTCGGTCGTGATTTGAAGGCTCGTATAGATGGCGCTCTGCGTTTTCGGCGCCACGGTGCCGGAAAAAGAGACGGCGCTGTTGCCGGGCAGCGTGACTTTTGCCGACCTGACCAGCCAGTCCCCTTTCCGGGAATATGTTGAAATACTGACCGTTTCAAGGGTTTTTCCATCCCATGCGACGTTCTTCCCCTTGAAGCCAAGATCGATCTTGTAGCCATCCGGGATCTCCGGATAACCGTCGGAAGGCTTGGACAAAACAGCCAGGCCGTCGCCGGAAAGGTTTGCCTCTATGTTGCGGACGCCCTTGCGCGGAACTTGCACGGATATTTTTCCGCGCAGGCGGCCGCCCTGGCCGAAGTCGGCATCCATATCCCGCAGGGCGAAACGGTTGCCTTTAAAAATCATCGAACCTTTCAAATTCACGTCCGCGTTCCAGAAGTCGAACGCGCCAAGCGCCGGAACATTGATCAGGCTCGCCAGGCTGCCGTTGGAAACCGACAGTTCTCCCGCAAGGTTCACGCCGTCCTGCAGGGTGACCGTGCCGTTGACGTTGATATGCGGCATTTTTTCCACCGGCAAAAAGGAAAGCTTTACCGGCGCCGTCATGTTCTGGTCGAAGACGCCGGTGTCTGCGCCGACGTTCACGTTCGTTTGCCGGTATTCCATGCTGCCGGAAACGTGATACGGCCCGAGCAGTGTGCCGGCGCTGACCGTCAGGGTCAGGTTATCGAAGGTCTGGCGCGCGCCGGTCAGAAAGTTGGCGTAATGCAGCGTGCCGTCGGTGACGGTTATCTGGTTGAGCTGCGTCGCCAGCGCCGTCGCGCCGAGGCCGTCGGCGAGGATGCCGGAAAGGTTGGTCTTGCCGTTGTCATAGACGTCGATGTTGAAAACAGGCTGCACGAGATCGACGCTGTTCACCACGATCCGCCCCTGCAGCAGGGGTGCGAGATCGACCTGCACTTCGAGGGATTTGAGCGTCATGAGCGGGTTCTGCATCGAGCCGTCGGCGTTGGCGAGCGTCACGTCCTCCAGCAGAAGTTCGGGTTGCGGCAGGATCTGGAACGAAATATTGCCGCCGACGCTTATCTTGCGCTTGAAATAAGGGGAGATCTGCGACATCAGCGCGGGCTTGTGCCTGTTCCAGTTGATGAAGCTGGGCGCGACAACGCCTGCGGCCAGCAACGCCAGTCCCAGAAAAAACAGCGTTTTGACAAGGCGCGTCATCATGCAGCAGTTCCCCTTTTGCGAATGGCGGACAATACGGCGGTTGCGGCCTTCATGCCAGGCGTTTCCGGATCGCCGAGGCCGATCATGATCAGCGCTTCGCGGAATCCGCGCAATTGCTCGGCGCGCGCCTCCCTGTTGTCCAGAAGTTTGAAAATCTCCTGCGCCATCTTAATCGGCTGGCATTGCTCTTGCAACAGCTCCGGCACGAGCGGGCGGCCGAGCAGGATGTTCACCAGATTGACATACGGCGTTTTCACCAGACGGCGCGCCGCCCACGCCGTCGCGGCGTTCACACGATAGGCGATGACGTGCGGCGTGTCGGTCAGCGCGAGTTCCAGCGAAACGGTGCCGGAAGCCGCGAGCGC
>JAGXAX010000073.1 GCA_018971405.1 Alphaproteobacteria bacterium
GCAATCTCTCGGCGGCTGAATGCCCGCTGACGACGATTACGCTTGCGAACATCCAGACGGTTCTTCGCAGAAAGCGGGCGTTTCGGCCCTGTACGCCGCGCTTTTAGCGCGCTGTTTTCTCACTGCCGCGCCGTTTCTGCGGCGCGACGGCGGAAGGGTATCCCGCCCAGTTGCCCGAGCCGGGCGCGGGATAAATGGCGCACCAGTCGGAATGACCGGAGCCCGGCGCATTCTTGATCGACCGGCGCGCATGTCGGCGCGTCCGACTGAGATGTGCCAGCGGCACGTCGGACGACCGATGACGCGAGGCATGGGGTGTTTGAAGCTCTGCACACCTTTTTCCATGCCGCGCTTTGGGCCGAGGTCACAAACGAGGAGCGCCAGCGGCGCTTTGCGACCCCGGCAACGCCAGCGCCAGTGCATCGGCCATCGAACTCGACGGCCAGGACGATGCGCGCCTAGCGTTTGGTGCGGCGCGGTTTCACCGGCTGTTTCGCCTTGATGGAGGCCGCGGCCTTTGCCGTTTCCTCCTCTGCCTCGACCTCGGCATCCATTTCGGCGTGCATCTCTTCCCATCCGCCGATGCCCATGAGCACGCGGTCGGCGTGCTTGATGGTATTCACATGCCCATAATGCTGCTCGATCATCTTGACCGAAGTGCCCATTTGCTGGGCGAGGATATAAACATCCACCCCGGAGGAAAGACGCAGCGTGGCATAGGTGTGGCGGAAGCAATAAGTAGTACGTGGAATGCCGCTCGGTCCCTCGCGCAGTTCGGTGTATTTGAGCAGTTCCTCGACCGTATCACGATAAAGCCACTTCGCAGGCTTGCCGTTGATGATCGTGAACACGGGGTCGTCCGGCTTGGTTGCCTTGGAAAGATTGCGGACGCGATCCAGATATTTCCCGACGCTCTTGGGCGCGATCAGCTTGCGCGTCTTGCCCTTGCCCTGGACATAGATGACGAGGATTTCCTGTCCGTCCTTGTCCTTGGCATTGGTAATGTCCCGCCAGCGCAGGTTCTTGGCTTCCGGCGGGCGCATCCCGGTGTTGCACATGATGAGAATGAAATTGTAGCACATCTGGCGATACCAAGTGCCCTGCGGCGAGGTCGCCTCCCTGATCCACTTTCGGCCCTTGGTGTGTAGTGTCCGGTATTCCTCCAGCGTGAACTCGTCACGCCGGTTGGTTTTGAGCTTGGGCATCCCCTCGAAGCGGTGGCTCGCGGGCACATAGCGTTTGCCAATTGCATAATTCATGATGGCGGCGAAGATCGCCATTTCAATGCGAATGGTGGCATCGCTGATGATGCCGTTTCGGCGGCCCTTGCCGTTCTCCCTGCGCCAGAGGGGATAATCCGCCCAGCGCTCCTGGGTGATGAGATGCACCTGCGTAGTGCCGACATAGGCATTGAGGGGGCCGTCGATCTTGTTCTTGACGTTCATCGCGCGCGCCTGGCTGACCTCGCCGGCGTTGGCGCGACGCTGCTGCGCCTCGGCATACTCCTCCGCCACCTGCGAGAAGGGGCGGTTGAATACGGGAACGTCGTGTTTCACCCGAAAACGGATATCCGCATATTGATCCAGCGCGTAGTCGCGCGCCGTCTGCCGGTCCGCCGTGCGCAGCGAGACGGTCTTGTAGCGGTCCTCGTTCTGGATTCTCACGCGGCAATAATAATTGTCGTGCCCGACATCGCCGCGACGGAAGATGATGAGGCCAGGCTTCAATTGCTCCTTATCGATAATGAACTGCATCTCTTCGCCTCCCACTGTGCAGAAACTGTGCAGATCGGCGGCGTAAGTGCTTGTTTTGCCGTACCTGTGTAGGTTCTGTATAGGTAAGTATAGCAAAAATTATTGTTTATTTCTAGTTATTTACGTAAATCCCTTCACCCGCGAGAGCGTATTCTCCGAAATGTGCAGCTCGCGGGCGAGGTCGGCGCGGCTGAAGGCCTGCTCGTGATAGAGCTTGTCCACTTCCATCAGCGTTCTGACCCTGCCGGCGATCTCCCGCTCTTCCGCCGTCATCGCCTGCGCGGTGAAGCGGGTCGGCCGGTCGCTCAGTTGCACCGGCGACGGGTAAACGCGAAACAGCGTCGTGCTCGCCAGATAGACGAAGGCCAGCCCCAGCACGACCAGCAGCGCATCCGCCGTCGGCTGGTCGATGCTGTCTACCGAGCGCAGGAACATGATGCCGACCGCGGACGCGTTGGCTACGATCAGCACCAGCACCAGCCAGTAGCGTTCCATGCCGCCTTTCGCTTTCCGCAGCGTGGCGAAAAGGTTTTTATGCCCCCAGAGCGCCAGCATCGCGCAGCCGCCGGAAACCGCCCCCAGCCACTGCAGCCACAGAAAAAGGTTCGGGCATAAAAGATCCCCCGCCGCGCAAATGCCCGCCGTTTTTTCGATCATCAGCCCCGCCAGCAGCGACAACGGCGCCGGCGCCAGAACCCAGAACTGCCGGCGCTCCGGCAGGCCCGCGCCTTTCGCGATCTGCAGCACCAGCAGGTAGCACAGGAGCGGGTCCATGACGCGCGCGAGCCACAGCGCGAGCCGGATGGGCTGCCCGTAATCCTGCAGGCGCAGCGCGAACTGCAGCCCGAAAGCCGCCGCGAGCGCGATGAAATAGGCCAGCGCCAGCGACGCCTGCCGCCAGTTGCGCACGCGGAAAACGATATAGACGACGATCAGCACGCTCTGCGCGAAGCCGGTGAGGGCCAGCCATTCGATGACGCTGAAGCTGCTGTCGAAGACGGACGGCATGGTTCAACGCTCCTCGCGCCGCCGGAGGAGGCGCGAGACCTCCTGCGGCGACATTCCCGCCTGATGAACCAGAAAAAACGTCATGTTGCCGATATCCTCTGGCGAAAGGTTCTTCTGCGTGCGCAGCATGTCCGCCATCAGCGCGCGCGCCGCCGCCCTGTCGCCTTTTTTCTCCAGCACGAATGCGGGCATCTGCCGCGCCCAGGCCGGCATGTCGACGCTTTGCGGCATGTCCGCGAGTTTTTCCGCCAGTTGCAGCGCGAGGTTTTCGTCATACATGCGGTGTTGCGCGAGGTAGACCGCCTGCACCAGCCAGCGCCATTTGTCTCCGAACGGCTCCTGCCCGACCGCGGCAAGATAGCGGACGACCACCGCCACATCCGAAGGCGCGCGCGTCGCGCCGAAATAATAGGCAGCCAGCGCCGGCACATGGTCGGAAACGGGATCAAGGCTGCTCAGGAGAAAGAACCATTTGCCCAGCGTGCGATAATCGTAATCCTTGAGCGGGGCCACGTCCACGCCGAGGTTGCCGAGGTTTTGCAGCGACAGCGCGAGGACGCGGTAGGAAAATTCCGGATCGCCCAGCGTCATCATGACCGCGCCCGTCCTGTCCGGCACGGGCGGCACGCCCGACCAGCGCTCGTAAACGCTCTGGCTGCCGCACCAGAAAAGGAAGTTCGCGCCCAGCGCGGCGGCAAGGGCGAGCTTGATGCCATGCAGCCTGTTTTGCGCCTTTACCCCGCGCGCAGGCATCAGAACTGCCGCCGCGCGAAGTCATAGGCCGACGCCGCCAGCAGCAGCGCGACGAAAACGCCGCCCTGCGCGGCGATGAAACCCGCTACGCCGAGATGCACCATCATCGCGTGCGCGTAAGACCCCGCTTCCGGCAAGAACATCATGCCGGCGGATCCGCGCACGCCGTAGACCAGCCATGTCGTCTGCCCCATCATGTCGAGCCGCGGCGTCACCATCGAGATCAGCTTCATCACGCTGCCGATCACCGCGTAAAACCAGTTCGCCGGCGCCTGGCCGAGGACGCCGAGCAGCGTGCCCGTCATCCGCGACAGGGCGTAAAGCCCGAGCGTCGCCAGCGCCGAACCCGCCGCGCTCGACAGCACCATGGAAAAAAACAGCGCCGCCACCGCCATCATCGCGAACTCGGCGGCGAGGCTTGCGCCCCAAACCAGCAGTCCCGCCATGTCGGGCCGCCAGATCACGCCGACCACCACGGTCACCATGGCGGCGACAAGGAACGCCAGCAGCGAAAAGGCCAGCGCGTGGCTGACAAGGAAAGACAGGCGGGAAACGGGCCGCGAGAGAAGGAATTCGACTTCCTTGTTCTCGAAGGCGCGGCGGATGTAAAAGCAGCAGAACAGCACAAGCCCGGTAACGCCGAGGAAGCGCAGGCTGCCGGAGCCGAAGACCAGCGCGAAACTCGCGCCCTCGGCCACGCTCGCCGACCCCATGAACACGGCCAGCGCCGCGCCCGTCAGGATCATCAGCGCGAGCGTCACCATCAGTCTGTCGCGCAGTGCGGCAGTCAGCACATATTTGACCAGAGGCCTGGAGATCATCTGCAAGACCTTTTAGAGATCACATCTGGAACGGGCGCGTGTCGTCACCGAACTCTTTATAAACCCTGCGGTCCATGGGCTGCACGTTGGCCCCCGGCACGATTGTCGCCTGCAGGAAGATGATCAGCTCGCTCTTGTTGATATTGTCGCCGTGGTTGTGGAAGAGACTACCCAGAATCGGCACGTCGCCCACCACGGGGACGCCGACCTGATTGACCTGATTGGAATCCTGCATCAGCCCGCCCATGACCATGGTCTGCCCGGACTGCATCTTGATGACGGAGTCAAGCTCCTGCACATCCATTTCCGGTATCGGATTGTTGGGAACGTTGGCGAGAGACCCGCCGGAGCTCAAAATGCTCAGCGCGATCGAGGGGTCGTTGACCGTATCGACTTCCTTGGTCACCGTCGGGCGCACGGCCATCATGACCTCGCCCGAGTTCACGTCCACCGTCGGCGTCACGCTCATGAGGATGCCGTCCGGAACGGATTCCTGCGTCGAGTTGTACGTGATCGTCGGGGAGACGCCGGCGGCCGACGCGGGCGTCGTCGTCACCTTGATCTGGAAGTAGATCAGGTTCTTGGCGACGTTGACGATGGCGGTCTGGTTGTTCATGACTGTCACGCGCGGACTGGACAGGGAGCGCACCGTGCCGAATTCGCTCAAGGCCTGAATAACCGGTTTAAACCCATGGCCAAGATCAAGGTTGGCCGTAAAGGCGCTGTTGGTCGGATCGGCCGGCGTGAAAGCCGGGGCCGGCATATTGATCTGCGCGGACGAAACGAGGTGCGTCAGATTTGCGCCCAACTGCCCCCAGTCGATGCCTGTCGCGTACTGGTCGTTCAGCGACACTTCAAGGACTTTGGCTTCGATCAGCACCTGCGCCAGCGCCTGACGGGCATACCTGTTCAAGTACTTCTGCACCATCTTCTGCTGCCTTTCGGTGCCGTAGACGCTGACAATGCCCGTCTCCTTGCTGATGGAGAAGGTGGCAGGCGGGTTCTTCGGTGTTGCGGAAGAGGAGGAAACGGAAACGTTGAGCGACGGCGGAACGTTCGACGGCGGCGGCGGCGGATTGGCACCGTTCCCGCCCGGCAGCGGCGGCGGCGCGGGCGGCGGCACCGTGACGGCGACCGGGTCCTGCTGCGTCGCGAGCGAAACGTAGTTGTCGGACGCGGCAAGAACCTGTTTCAGCCCGCTGCCGAGATCCTCCCAGAAGTTTGCGTCGTTGGTGCTGTTGATTTTTGAATCGGAACCGGTGCTGGCCGTCGGATTGCCACTCGAGCCGGCGCCGCCGGTGCCGCTGGAGATGCCCGTTTCGATATCCGACGCGCTCTTGCGCGCGAGGCTCATGTAATCGACCTTATAATCCTGCACGTACGGGCGGTCGAGCTGGATGCGCAGCACATTGTCCTTGAAGGTGTAGCGCAGGCCCGCCATGTTGCAGATGCGGTCGACGACTTCGTTGAACGGACGGTCTTTGGCCGTGAAAATGATAGTGCCGTGGATGTCCGGATCCATTTCGATATCGACGCCCGCCTGCTGCGCCAGTTCGAACATCAGGTCGCGCAGGGATACCGTCTGGTCGACGGAAACCGTCACCAGCGGCGACGGCAGTTTCAGGTCGGCGGGCGTGGCGACGAACGACTGGAACGGCGGCAGCGGCGCGGTCTTCGCGTCCGCGGGCTGGCGCTGGGGCGACAGACCGTCGCGGTAATCCTGAATATCCTTGTTCCCGCTGCGGTCGAACGTCATCTGGTTGGAGGCGAGTGAACATCCTCCCAGCGACACGGTCGAAAGCGCAACTCCGAAAAAGACACAGCCGGCACGGAAAGAATGACGCAATTTTGACACCTGAAAGATCCCACCCCTTTGAATAACGATAATCCCTGCGAATTATTGTTACAGAGACAATCTGGATGTGTCAATCTCCAGAGAGGAAGAGAGTCCCGCGCTGCCGCCCGTCATTTTATGTTGCTGGATTTTTATTTTCATATCCGCAGAATAATCGGATTCCGCGATCGCCGTCTCCGCCGTGATCAGTCCCTTTAGATAAAGGCCGTAAAGCGACTGGTCGAAAGTGATCATGTTCGCGGCGTTGTTGTTGGCCATAACGTCGTGAATTTTGTTCGTCTCGCCTTTCAGGATCAGTTCCTTGACCAACGCCTCGTTGAGGAGGATTTCCGGCACCATCACCATGCCGCCCTTGACCGCCGGCACGAGGCGCAGCGCGATGATCGCCCGCAGGTTCATGCTCAGCGCGATGCGCACCTGATGATGCCGTTCCTCGGGGAAGAAGCCGATGATGCGCTCGATCGCCTGCGTCGCGTTGGTGGTGTGCAGCGTGGCGTAGCAGGTATGGCCCGTCTCGGCGGCGGCGATCGCCTGTATCATGACGTCCTGATAGCGGATTTCGCCGACGACGATCACGTCCGGCTTTTGCCGCAGCGCGTTTTTAAGCGCGACGCTATAGGACGCGGTGTCGATCCCCACCTCGCGCTGGGTGATGATGGCCTTTTTGTGCTCGTGGTAAAACTCGACCGGGTCCTCGATGGTGATGATATGCCCGCCAGCCATGGTATTGCGGTAGTCCACCAGCGCGCTGGTCAGCGTCGATTTCCCCGACGAGGTCACGCCGCAGATCAGGATCAGCCCGCGCTTTTCCAGCGCCAGTTTTTCCATGATCTTGGGCAGGTGAAGCTGCTCGAAATTCGGGATCTTGCTGGTGATGCGGCGGATGACGAGCGCCGGCTGCTGGCGCTGGCGCAGGATGTTGATGCGAAAGCGCCCTTCCTTGCCGAGGTCGAGAGCCATGTTGAGCTCCAGGCTGGTGTCGAATTCGAGGCGCTGGCGCGGCGTGAGGATCTCCATCAATATCGCCTGAATGTCGTCTTCCTTCAGCGGCGTGTCACCGAGCGGATGGAGCTTGTCGTCGATGCGCAGCGTCGGCGGCACGCCGACCGTGAGGTAAATGTCCGACGCCTCCCGCTGCACGACCTCCTTGAGGTAATTGTATATGGCGGCGTTGCTCA
>JAGXAX010000074.1 GCA_018971405.1 Alphaproteobacteria bacterium
CCGCCGCCGCACGGAACGTATCCCCCGCCGCGAGCATGACGTTTTTTCCCCCGGCCTTGAGGTGATGCGCGAGCTTGCCGATGGTCGTGGTCTTGCCGGTGCCGTTGACACCGACCATGAGGATCACGAACGGTTTGGTGGAAGCCGTATCGAGCGGTTTTTCGACGGGCTTCAGAATGTTCTCGATTTCATCGGCCAGCGCCTGTCTAATTTCATCCGGCGAGATTTCTTTATCAAAACGGTTTTTGCCGACCGCCGCCGCGAGTTTTGCCGCCGTCGCGGGGCCGAGGTCAGCTGTGATCAGCAGTTCTTCCAGTTGCTCCAGCGTTCCCGCGTCGAGCTTCTTCTTGGTGAAGATGTCTGAAATGCCAGTGGAAATCTTCCCCGACGATTTGCTCAACCCCTCGCTCAGCTTTTTGAAGAAGCCTTTTTTTTCTTCCGACGGCTTCGCTATCTCTTCTTTTTTCTTCCAGAAACCGATCATGCCGCCACGCGTCCTTTAATCACTTCGCCTTCGATATCGTCCAGTTCCGCCATCACGATCTGCCCCAGCGGCATCTGCTTATCCAGCCGGACTTCGCTGAAATATTCCGTGCGGCTCACCTTATTCCTTTCAACGAGGACGGGCAACGTTTTCCCGACGAGACCGGAGAGATGATTTTTCACATGTTCTACGCCCAATTCGCGGAGCAGGCGCGCACGTTCCTTCCGCACATCGCCCGCCACTTGCGGCATGCGCGCCGCGGGTGTGCCGATGCGCGCCGAATACGGGAAGACATGCAAAAACGTCACGCCGCAATCCTTCAGCGCATTATAAGTGTTTTGGAACATTTCGCCGGTTTCGGTCGGGAAGCCCGCGATAATGTCCGCGCCGAAAACGATATCAGGCCGCAAACTCCGCGCCTTCTCGCAAACCTCATATAAGTCTTTGCGCAAATGGCGGCGTTTCATGCGCTTCAAGACCATATCGTCGCCCGCCTGCATGCTGAGGTGCAGATGCGGCATCATGCGCGCATCTTCCGCGATCAGCCGCCACAAATCATCATCGATCTCCACGGGATCGAGCGACGAAAGGCGCAGCCGTTTGATCTCCGGCACAAGGCCGAGCAAACGGCGCACCATCTGCCCCAGCGACGGCTGCCCCGGCAGATCCGCGCCGTATGACGTGATATCTACGCCGGTCAGCACAATCTCGTTATACCCGCCCGCGACAAGCTTTCTCACCTGCTCGACAATCTCGCCCATCGCGACCGAACGTGAATTGCCGCGTCCGTATGGGATAATACAAAAAGTACAGCGGTGGTCGCAGCCGTTCTGCACCTGCACGAAGGCGCGGGCGTGATGGTCGAACCCCGCGATCATATGGCCCGCCGTGTCGCGCACCTGCATGATATCGTTCACCCGCACGCGTTCGGTCAGCGCCGGATTCCATGCTTCCGGTTTCAGCTTTATATCGTTGCCGATCACCTGATCGACTTCATCCATGGAGGCGAAACTCTCCGTATGCACCTGCGCCGCGCAGCCGGTGACGATGATTTTGGCATCGGGATTTTCACGCCGCGCCTTGCGGACGGCCTGTCTTGCCTGACGCTCCGCCTCGCCCGTCACCGCGCAAGTATTGATGATCACCGCGTTTTCCAGCCCGGCGTTTTTGGCGTGGGTTTTCATCACCTCGGACTCATAGGTGTTCAGCCGGCAGCCGAAGGTGATGATCTTCAGCCCGTTTGCAACCGCTTCTTCGCGCGGAGGCAGGACGTCTTCAGGGTTATCAGACACTGACTTCCCCCCGATACACTTCGACCGCATCGCCGGTCATGAGCACATGTCCGTCGCTTTCACGCCATTCAATCTCCAGCGCGCCGCCGTCGAGGATGACGGTCACTTTACGCTCCGTCAGTCCGCGCCGCACCCCTGCTACCGCCGTGGCGCAAGCGCCTGTGCCGCAGGCCTGCGTTATCCCTGCGCCGCGCTCCCAGACCCGCATGCGGATTTCGGTCGGCGAAATGACCTGCGCGACCTCGACATTTGTACGCTCCGGAAATAATGGGTGGTGCTCGATCCTTGGCCCCAGGGTTTCCAGCGGCACATGGATGGCGTCTTCAACGAAAAACACGGCGTGCGGGTTGCCCATGCCGACGGCGACGGGCTGTTTCAGACCCCCCTCACTAATTGGCAGAAAATCTGTTTTATTTTCATTGGTTAATGGTATTTCCCGCCATTTCAAATGAGCTTCACCCATGTCTACGCAAATTTTGTCTCCGGCATATTTTGCGGCGAGTTTTGCAGCTATTGTTTCCAGAACAACGACTGACTTCCCAAGCTCCGCCATCAACAGCTTGCCGATGCAGCGCGTGGCATTGCCACAGGCGCCAACTTCGCTGCCATCAGCATTGTAAATCCTTAAAAAAGCGTCCGTTTCCGGCGATCTGGGCAGATCGATAATCACCATCTGGTCAAAGCCGATGCCCGTGTGGCGGTCTGCGAGCGCCTGAATCCGCACGGACGTAAGACGGATTTCCTCCCGCCGCCCATCGAAAATGGCAAAATCGTTGCCCAGTCCGTGCATTTTTATGAACGCTTTTTTCATAGGAATTCTATAAACCCATTTCTTTTTTTATACAATCTCTTAAGCGTAATGTTTCACATGAAACATTTACTGAAAAGATAAAAATATGTCCATAAGTCATTAACTTATGTTGATTTTTATCTTTTTGAAAGTCTATAATCGCCACAGATTCTAAACAAAAAATGATTGAAAGCGAAGGGACAACCACCATGTTGAACACCGCCAAGCGTCTGGCTATTTTTGTGAATGCTCTTGTTATTTTGAGCGCATTATTTCTGTTAAAACCCTCTTTCGCGCAGGCCGCGACGGCCGCTTCCGCGCCCGCGGCAAAACCCGCCGCCACGGCAACAGCGGCGGCTCCTGCCGCAACCCCCGCAACAACGGCGACCCCGCAGGAAACAAAAATCCCCGTCGGCAGCAACCTCCTCGCCGCGCCGCAAAGTCTCGGGCTGGACGTCACTGCGGCCATGAAGGACCGCGTCCTCGGCGACCCGAACGCGCCCGTCACCATCATCGAATACGCCTCCCTCACCTGCCCGCACTGCGCGCACTTCGACACGGAGATCCTGCCGCAGGTCAAAAAGCAACTGCTCGACACCGGCAAGGCCAAGCTGATCTACCGCGATTTCCCGCTCGACAACTTCGCCCTCAAGGCGGCGATGATGGCGCGCTGCGTTTCGCCGCTCAAATATTTCGACATGATTGACGTGCTCTTCACCAATCAGGAGCGCTGGATTAAAGCCAAGGATCCGATGGCGGCGCTGGCCCAACTCGGCAGCCTGGCGGGCATGGACGCAAGCCAGTTCAAGGCCTGCACGGAAAACGCGGACCTGCAGACGGACATCGTGACGAACATGAAGCAGGCGGAACGCGTCTACAAGGTCAACTCCACGCCGACTTTCGTGTTCAACGACGGCGCCGCCCAGTTCGCCGGCGCCTATCCCGTGACGAAATTCGAGGAAGTCGTCGCCAGCCTCACCAAAGCGGGGCAGCAGGGCGCGGCCAAGCAAGGGGGAAAATAAGCGCCCATGGTTCAGTTTAACAGGCTCAGGCTCACAGGCTTCAAATCCTTCGTCGAGCATACGGAACTCGAAATCGGCAAGGGCCTCACCGGTATCATCGGCCCGAACGGCTGCGGCAAGTCGAACATCGTCGAGGCGATCCGCTGGGCGATGGGCGAAAACTCGCCCAAGCGCATGCGCTCCGGCGACATGGACGACGTGATCTTCGCCGGCACCGAGCGCCGCCCCGCCCGCAACACGGCGGAAGTCACGCTGCTGCTGGACAATTCCGACCGCACCGCCCCCGCAGAACTGAACGATTCCGACGAACTTGAAATCTCCCGCAAGATCGAGCGCGACGTCGGCTCCACCTATAAGGTGAACGGCAAGAACGTCCGCATGCGCGACGTGCAGCTGCTGTTCGCGGATTCGTCGGTCGGCGCGCATTCGCCCGCGCTGGTGAGCCAGGGCCGCGTTTCGGACATGATCAACGCCAAGCCGACCCAGCGCCGCATGGTGCTGGAGGAAGCGGCGGGCATCTCCGGTCTGCACGCACGCCGCCACGAGGCGGAACTGAAGCTCCGCGCCGCGGAAACCAACCTCACCCGCGTCGAGGATGTTCTCGGCTCCATGAACGTGCAGCTTGAATCCCTGAAGAAGCAGGCGCGTCAGGCCTCTCGCTACCGCAATCTCAGCGGGCACATCCAGACGGCCGAAGGCGGCCTGCTCTATCTCCGCTGGACGGAAAGCGCGACCGCCGTCGCCGCCGCCCTCGCCGCGTTCGAGGAAGCTGAAAACATCGTCCGCGAAAAGACCCTCTCCGTTACCGAGCTGACCACGAAACAGACGGAAGCCGCCGCGCAACTCCCCGACCTGCGGCAATCGGAGGCGGAATCCGCCGCCGGCCTGCAGCGCCTGAAACTCGCCTACGGCTCGCTGGAAGGCGAAGAGCGTCAGGTGGAGGAAGAGCGCGCCAAGTCCGAACAGATGATCGGCCAGTACAATGCCGACGTCGCGCACGAAACGGCGCAAAAAACCGAAGCCGGGCAGACCATCGAGCGCCTCGCGATTGAAAATGCCGAGCTGACCGCCGCCGCCCTGCAACAGGCTGATGCCGAGGAAGAAGCCCGCCTGCTTGCCGAAGAGCAGCAGCGGGCCGTCGAAAAGATCGAATTCGCGCTCACGGAGCTGACAGAAGAGACGGCGGCGCAGGAAGCGGAACGCGCGGCGGCCGAGCGGCGGATCGCCGACCTCGCCCGCCGCCACGAACAGCTGGAGCAGCGCAAAACCCGCTTCGAGGCGGAGCATGCGGAACTGATCGCCAATACGCCCGCCAAGACCGAACTGGACGAGATCACCGCCGGTCTGACCTTCGCCGAAGAGGAAACGCAGAAGGCCGCCGGCGAGATCGAAAACACGGAGAGCGCCCGCGGCATCGTCGAAACGGCGCTGCAGGAAGCGACCGAAAGGTTTCAGGAAGCGCAAAAGACCGCGGGCCAACTGAACGCCGAGGCGGAAGCCCTGCGCCGCGTCCTGCGCACCGAACAAACCGATTTCGAGCCGGTGCTTGACAAGCTGACTGTTGAATCCGGTCTCGAACGCGCGCTGGCCGTCGCACTCGGCGACGATCTGCAGGCCGCGCTGGACGGTTCCGCGCCGATTTACTGGCGCGACCTGCCGGACTTCGCGTCCGCGACCGCCCTGCCCGCCGCCGCCAAACCGCTGTCGCAATGCGTCACCGGCCCGCATGCGCTGGGCCGCACGCTGTCGCAAATCGGCATCGTCGAAAATGCCGCGATCGCGGAACAACTGATGGCGGAGTTGCAGCCCGGCCAGTGCCTCGTCACCGCCGATGGCGGCGCATGGCGCTGGGACGGCCTTGTCGTTTCGCCGAACGCCGATAACGCCGCCGCTATCCGCCTGCAACAGAAAAACCGCCTCGCGGAACTGGAAACGGAAATCGCCGCGGCGGAGGAACAACTGCAGACCGCCCGCTTCGCGCATGACGGCGTGCGCGAAGAACGTGCGCGCGTCACAGAGCGCGTCAACGCGGCGCGTCAGGCCGCGCGCGAGGCGGGAGATCGCTTGAACACGCTCCGCCGCCGCCACGCGCAGCTGACGAACCAGTTGTCCGAAGTCACGGCGCGTCTCGCCGGCCTCACGACGTCCATTGAAAACGCCGCGCAGGAAATCGACGTGCTCGCGACGCAAATCGCCGAAGCGCGGGAAGCCTTCGCCGCCCTGCCCGACACGGCGGAAAGCCGCGAAAAGATCGCCGCGATGAAAACGGATCTCGGCGCGCAGCGCCAGACGCTCGTCGAACGCCAGACCACGCACGCGGAAATCCGCCGCGCGGGTGAAAACCGCGCCCGCCGCATGGAACAGGTCAACCGCGACATGGCCGATTGGAACGCCCGCGTCGAACGCATCGCCGGTCGTCTCGCCGAGCTGCAGGCCCGCATCCGCGCCGCGGAAGAGACCTTAGGCCAGCTCGCCGAGCGTCCCGCGCAGATCGCGCAGGAAAAGCAGGCGCTGATGACGCACATCACCGCCGCCGAAGAGAAACGCCGGGCGGCGGCGGACGCTCTTGTCTCCGCCGAGAACATCGCCAATGAAGCGCAGCGCGAGCTTCGCATCGCGGACAGCGCTCTCTCCGACGCGCGCGAAGCGCGGGCGATGGCGCAGGCGGGCGTCAACACCTCGCAGCACACGCAAAGCGGCTTCGAGGCGCAGATACAGGAAAAATTCGCCTGCGCGCCGGAGCAAATGGTGACGAAGCTGGAGCTCGCCGTCGCCGAACTCCCCGCCATCCACGAACTGCACGACAAGCTCGAACGCCTGATCCGCGAACGCGACAACATGGGGCCGGTGAACCTCCGCGCCGAGGTCGAGAGCCAGGAAATCACCGACCAGATGACCGGCATGCAGACCGAGCGCGACGACCTCGTCGCCGCCATCGACAAACTGCGCGAGGGCATCAACAAGCTCAACAAGGAAGCGCGCGATCGTCTGCTCAATGCGTTTGATACCGTCAATACGCACTTCCAGTCGCTCTTCACCCGCCTGTTCAACGGCGGTTCGGCTTATCTCAAACTGATCGAGGCGGACGACCCGCTGCAATCGGGTCTTGAGATTTTCGCGCAGCCGCCGGGCAAGAAGCCTGCCGTCCTGTCGCTGCTTTCGGGCGGTGAACAAACACTAACGTCGATCGCCCTCATCTTCGCAATGTTCCTCACCAATCCCGCGCCCATCTGCGTGCTGGACGAAGTGGACGCGCCGCTGGATGAAAGCAACGTCGACCGTTATTGCATGCTGCTCGAAAAACTGTCGGAGGAATGTGACACGCGCTTCCTCGTCATCACCCACCACCGCATGACGATGGCGCGCATGGACCGCCTCTACGGCGTGACGATGAGCGAAAAGGGCGTCTCGCAGCTGGTCTCGGTCGACCTCAAGCAGCACGCGCTGGATCTCGAAGACCAAGCCGCCTAAGCTTTAAATTCAGTCAGTTTAAATATTTTCAGGGGCGCGGATCGTTCTTGCCTTTTCCCGTGCGCGGCTTCTGCGACGTTGCAGGAATATTTGCAATGGCTTTGCGCAGCTCTTCCAGCGTTTCGGCAAAATCACCCTTGTGATGAATGCCGATGCCGCCCGCTTCTTCCCATTCCTTGATGTTTTTCTCGCTGTCATCGATCAGGAT
>JAGXAX010000075.1 GCA_018971405.1 Alphaproteobacteria bacterium
ATGATGCAGAAAGCCGTCGCCGCGCACAAGGCCGACATCGGCCTCGCGCTCGACGGCGACGCCGACCGCCTCATCCTCTCCGACGAAAAAGGCGAGATCGGCGACGGCGACCAGATCATGGCGCTGATCGCGGAATCATGGCGGAAGTCCGGCCAGATCGCGGGCGGCGGCGTGGTCGCGACCGTGATGTCCAACCTCGGGTTCGAGCGCTTCCTCGGCGGCGTCGGGCTCGACCTCAAGCGCACGCCCGTCGGCGACCGCCACGTCGTCGACCACATGCGCGCGGGCGGCTACAACATCGGCGGCGAGCAGTCCGGCCACGTCATCCTCGGCGACTATTCCACCACCGGCGACGGGCTCATCGCCGCGCTGCAGGTGCTTGCGGTCGTATGCCAAAGCGGCGGCAAAAAGGTCAGCGAGATCTGCCGCGTCTTCGCGCCCGTGCCGCAGCTGCTCGTCAGCGTGCGGACAAGCGCGCCGCTCGCGCCCGACCACGGCCCGCTGCAGGAGGCGATCCGCGCCGCCGAGAAAAAGATCGGCGCATACGGGCGCATTCTCGTGCGCAAGTCCGGCACCGAGCCGGTCATCCGCATCATGGCCGAGGGCGACGACGAAAAAACCGTCAAAGAGGTTGTGCAAACCTTGCGCGAATTTGTAGAATTGCAGGACAGGACAATGGCGCAGGGACAGCCGCGCGCCTGACTTCCTTTCAAAAGGCGGGGGAAATGGCCGGAAAAGTTCTGACGATTGGCGAGTCCGATTCCTGCGGCGCTTCGGGGCTGCAGGCCGACATCAAGACCGTCGCCGCGCTCGGCGGCTATGCCATGACCGCCGTCTCCGCCGTCGCCGCGCAGAACACCCGCGGCATCGCCCACATCGAGGCGCTCGCGCCGTGGTTCGTCGAGCAGCAGATGCGCGTCGTGCTGGAAGACAATGACGCCGCCAACGCGGGCGGACTCGCGATCAAGGTCGGCACGCTCGTCAACGCCGGCATCGTCGACGCCGTCGCCGGCGTGCTCGACGCCTATCAGGACGCGGGCATCCCCGTCGTCGTCGACCCCGGCATCATCGTGCGCAGCTCCGTCGCGTCGGTCAGCGAGCAGATCATGGACGAGGGCACCATCGCCGACCTCAAGCGCCGTCTCTTCATCCGCGCGCGGGTGCTGACGCCCTCTTTGCGCGAAACCGAGCTGCTCACCGGCATGAAAGTGCGCGACATGGACGACATGCGCCACGCCGCCGACATGATGCGCACGCTCGGCGCGGAAGCCGTGCTGCTCAAGGCGGGCATGGCCGCCTTCGCGGGCGGCGAAAAAGGAGTTTACGTCGCCGGCTGCGACAGGACCCTCTACCTGCTGGCGACGGAAACGGGGGAGACCGTCCATGAACAGCCGCCGCTCGACCCCGCGCGCACCCTCGGCCTCGGCGCGACGCTCGCCGCCGCCGTCGCCGTCAGCCTCGCGCAGGGGATGGACGTGCCCGCCGCCGCCGCGCGCGCCATCGCTTTTCTCCATGCCGCCGCCGCCGCCGCCGCCGAAACGCCCGGCGCGCGCCCCCTCCACCACGCTTTTTCGAGCGAAAAGGCCGCGCTTCACAAAAGCGGAAAAGCCTGACAATATAGGGGGCATGAAAGTCCACTTTTACCCCGCCGACACGCCCAAGGCGACCGCCGGACGCGATGCGCTCCTCGCGCGCCTCGCCGATACGCCGCTCGAAGAGGCCGACGTCGTCGTCGCCTGCGGCGGCGACGGGCTGATGCTCCGCGCCCTGCACGACAGCATCCGCCACAGGAAACCCGTCTTCGGCATGAACCGCGGCTCGGTCGGCTTCCTGCTCAACGAATACCGCGAGGAAAAACTGATGGAGCGCCTCGCCCGCGCCCAGACCGTGAAGATCAACCCGCTGCACATGCGCGCCAAAAGCGCCGACGGAAAAACCCACGCCGCGCTCGCCATCAACGAAGTCTCGCTGCTGCGCCAGACGCACCAGACGGCCAAGCTGCGCATCACCGTCGACGGCGTGGTCAGGCTCGACGAGCTCAACTGCGACGGCATCATCGCCGCCACGCCCGCCGGTTCGACCGCCTACAACCTTTCCGCCCACGGGCCGATCATCCCGCTCGGCGCGGGCATCATGGCGCTCACGCCTCTCAGCCCCTTCCGCCCGCGGCGCTGGCGCGGCGCGCTTTTGCCGCTCTCCTCGCGCATCCGGCTCGACATCCTCGACGCGGACAAGCGTCCCGTCGCCGCCGTCGCCGACTTCACCGAAGTGCGCGATGTCGAATGCGTCGAGATCTGGCGCGACAAGGCCGTCGAGATCTCCCTGCTCTTCGACCCCGAGATGAACCTCGCCGAGCGCATCCTCAAGGAACAGTTCATGCCGTAAAAACGGCGTTTTGCCCCGTTTTTGCGCTTGCAATCCGGATTTTTATCCTTTATTTTCAGGCTTATATTTTTCTATATTTGACATATTTACCAAAAGCGCCTAGGATAACGCACTTCTCGGGAATGAAAAGAATGGACGAGCAACCGCCAAAAAAACAGCCAGAGGACGGCACGGCGCGCAACGCGCCGGAGCAGGCGTCCGCGCAAGACGGCATCCGGCTGCCCGGCTGGCTGGCCAACTGGCGCAGCATGCGCGACAAGCTGCACGGCGGCGCGGACGCGGAGACGCAGGCGAAGGACAGCGCCGCGCGCAAGGAAGCGGTCGCCGCGGCGAAGGAAGATATCAAGTCCGAAGCCATAACCCGCATCCTCGCCAAAGAGGCCGCGCTGCGCGAGGATAAGGCCCGTCAGGAACTCGTCGATACCCTCCGTGAACTGTTCACCTATAAAACCACGGGCAAAACAAGAGAAACGCCCGCCGCCGGAGAGCCTGTCGTTGAAGGGACACCGCCACAGGCGGCAATAGAAAATCCGCAGGCGGAGGAAAAGAGTCCGCGGGCGACGAAAAAGCCCGGGCGGATTTCGCGAAAAAGAAAAAAATCCCCCTTTCCCGCCGCGCCCGTCCGCAGCCATAAAAACCTCTACGGCACGGTGAAAGACGAATTTTCCGCCATGGCCGGCAAGCGCAGGCGCGTTACCACGGGCGCGCGCAAGCGCGTTCCTTATGCGACGCGCAGCAAAACCAGGCTCGCGCCGTAATCAGCCCGCAGCGGTCAGGCTTTCGTCATTTTGAGGAAGTCCTCGCGCAGGGCGGCGTCTTTTTTGTAGAGGCCGCCGAAGCGCGTCGTGACGGTGAGCGCGTGGGCCTCGCCGACGCCGCGCAGTTTCATGCAGAAATGCTCCGCCTCGACCAGCACCGCGACGCCTCTGGGCTTGAGGTGCTTTTCGAGCGCGGCGGCAATCTCGGCGGTCAGGCGCTCCTGCGTCTGCAGGCGGCTCGCGTACACGTCCACCAGACGGGACAGTTTGGACAGGCCGACAACGCGCCCGTCCGGCACGTAGGCGATGTGCGCATGGCCGATGAACGGCGCGAGATGGTGCTCGCAGCGCGATTCCACCGCGATGTTCTTCACCAGCACCGGCCCGTCGTAGCTGCCTACATCGCGGAAGGTCTTGGAGAGGACTTCCGCCGCGTCCAGCGCGTAGCCGTGGAAATATTCGTCGAACGCCTTGACGACGCGCTGCGGCGTCTCGCGCAGGCCTTCGCGCGCGGGCGCCTCGCCGATGTATTCGATCAGCGTCCGGACCGCGCGTTCGGCTTCCTCGCGCGAGGGCCGGACGGAGGGAACGACGTCGAGCTTCTTTTTCATGGGCGGGGAACTCCCTTGCTGCTCTTTCTACGCGAAAAGAGCACCATTTTCCTCCACAATGCAGGGGGGTGTCAACCCACCGGTCAGGGCGCTTTCGGCGCAGGCGTCCGCGCGAGCGGCGGTGCAAACGGCGAACGGTCCGGCGCGGGCAAATAAAAGCGCTTGCCCAAAGACGTCAGCCACTGGCCGTCCTGATTCGCGGCTTCGTAAAACACATATGGCAAGATCCATCCGTCCACCCCCGGCGGGCGGGTGTAAAGGCTCGCGTCCGCGACGGAACCGCCGTCGTTGAGAACAACGAAATCCTGCGCCGCGCCGGCCTTCGCCGTGTTCAGGAGCAAAACGACATGGTCCGGACTGACGCGCGAATCGCTGGCGCTGACGAGCGCGACCGCAAGACGGTTTTCCGGCACGCCGAGATGGCGCAAAACGGCATATTGCAGGGTCGCATAGTCTTTGCAGTCGCCGGCCTTCGCCACGACCGTCTGGACGGGCGCCGCCCAATAAAAGCCCGAATCCGCGCCATAAAGCTTGTCGTTATAAGTGACGGCCTTGAGGACGGCGGCGTTGACGTCCCGCGCCATTTTTATCAGGGGCTCGCCCGCATAACCGTTAAACCCGTCGAGAAAGGCGGCGTATTTTTTCGCATTCCCCGGGTTCCGCATCCCGGTCTCCTGGCGCTGAAGCATCGCCCGCCAGTCGGCGCCGCCGCCAGCGCCGAAGCGGCGGGCCACCATGCCGAAAACCCTGATGGCATCGGGCATGGGCTGCGGGCGCGCGGGCGCGGCCAAAGTGATCGGATCCCTGTTGTGCATATCGCCGCCGGCAGGCGTCTGCATCGTGCCGCAGCCGCCGCAGGCCGCGGCCGCCGCAAAAGCCGCGCAAAGGCATCCCTGCGCACGCCGCCGCAGGCCTTTCTTTCCGGACGAATGCTTCATGCCTTTACCATCGCGTGTTTCCTTCTGCCGGAGACCGGCCTCTTTCGGGGCGCTTTCGGCGCGGCGGGAACCGGCCCGGGTCTGGTTGAGACGGGCGCCG
Source organism: Alphaproteobacteria bacterium (assembly GCA_018971405.1). GTDB lineage: Bacteria > Pseudomonadota > Alphaproteobacteria > Micavibrionales > UBA2020 > PALSA-926. The sequence continues at coordinate 4,793 of JAGXAX010000075.1, forward strand.
CATAAAGCTTCTTGTACAAAGCCGTATACCACCCGCCGTCCTGGTTCAGGGCGTCGTAAAACACATAGGGTTTCGGCCAGGCTCTGTTCGCGCCCTGCGGACGGGCGTAAAGTTTGGCGTCAACGACAGGGCCGCCGTCGTTGATAACGATAAAATCCTGCGCTGCGCCCGCCTTCGCCACGTTCAGGAGCAGGACGATGTGGCTGGTCCCCTTGTCCGAGCCGCTGGCATTGACAAACGCCATCGCCAGACGCCCCTCCGGCACGCCGAGATGGCGCATGATGGAATATTGCAGGACGGCATAGGCTTTGCACTCTCCCGCCCCCGCCAGAACCGTCTGGGCGGGCGCCGCCCAGTACACGTCCGGATCGGGGTGAAGCCTGAATTTATACGCAATGCGCCCAAGGACGCGCGCGTTGACGTCTCTGGCCATCCTTTTCAGCGGCTCATCCGCATAGGCGTCAAAGCTGTCGAGAAAGGCCGCATATTTTTTCGCGGTTTGCGGGTTTTGCATTGCGGCCTTCTGGCGGCGGAGCATCGCTTCCCAATTGACGTAGCCGGCGGCCTTGCCGCGGCTGGCAACCGCGCCGAAGGCCGTAATGGCCGCCGGCAGGTCGGGCTGCTGCACGGGGATGGTCAAAGTCAGCGGGTCGAGATCCCTCAGGTTTCCGCCCGCGGGCGGCGCCGGAACATGACTGTCGCCGCCAAGAATGGCCGGCACGGCAACGGTCGCCGCCGCAAAAGCCGCGCAGAGATACCCTTTCACGCCCCGTTTAGGGCGCGCTTCCTTTGTCGTGGAAGGCACACTGTTGCTGTCTTTCGTCATTCTGTCTACGTTTGTGTGATTTATTTTACTTAACTTTAATGTATTATTAATTTTTTTTATGATTATGTCAATATAATAATTCTTTTTGGTGCCGGTTTTCAGATGACTTTTTTCACTTCATTCATTAGCTTCAGAACCTTCAAAAAATTCAGATGAAAGTTGACCGAGGTCAAAAAAATATGGAATCACAGCTTTTTATCCCATTGAAAACAGGCGCATTCAGCCTGCCGAACCGCATCGTGATGGCGCCCCTGACCCGCGGCCGCGCCGACATCGACGGCGTGCCGACCCCGCTGATGGCCGACTATTACACCCAGCGCGCCGAAGCGGGACTGATCATCGCCGAGGCAACCGCCGTCTCGAAGCGCGGCTACGGCTGGGTGCAGGCGCCGGGGATCTTCACGCCCGCGCAGGTCAAAGGCTGGCAGGCCGTCACCGAGGCGATGCATAAGACGGGCGGGCGCATCGTTTTGCAGCTCTGGCACATGGGCCGCGCCTCGCATCCGGATTTCCTGAACGGCCAGCTGCCGGTCGCCCCTTCGGCCATCGCCGCCAAGGGCCATACGGTCACGCCGCTCGGGCAGAAGGACTACGTCGTGCCGCACGCCCTCGAGATCGAGGAGATCCGCGCCACCATCGCCGACTACCGCCGCGCCGCGACGCTGGCGAGAGACGCGGGCTTCGACGGCGTCGAGATCCACGCCGCCAACGGCTACCTGCTCGACGAATTTTTGCGCGACGGCGCCAACAAGCGGGTTGACGCCTACGGCGGCCCCGCCGAGAACCGCGTGCGCTTTTTGCAGCAGGTGACGGAGGCCGTCGCCGGCGTCTGGGGCGGCGACCGCACCGGCGTGCGTCTTTCGCCCCGCAACCCCTACAAGGGCATGAGCGACAGCGACCCCGTCGGCACTTTCTGCGTCGCCGCGGAAAAGCTCAACGCCTACGGCCTCGCCTACCTGCACGTCATGGAGCCGCTGCCCGGCCACCGGCTCGCCGCCGAAGGGGAGCGCGTCTCGCCGCACATGCGCCGGACTTTCAAGGGCGTTTTCATCGTCAACGGCGGCTACACGCAGGATCTGGCGGAAAAGGCGCTGGAAAACGGGGAGGCCGACGCGGTCGCCTTCGGCGTGCCGTTCATCGCCAACCCCGACCTCGTGGCAAGGTTCAGAGCGCGCGCAAGCCTCAACGCGCCAGACGACGCCACCTTCTACACCCACGACGCGAAGGGCTATACGGATTATCCGCTGATGGCGAAAGGCTGATTTCGCTCAGGCACCGCGCCTGAGTTTGGCGGCGGCGGCCGCCTCGGCGATCAGCTTCTTCGACGCGGCGTGCGACTCTTCGGTGATCGTGTCGCCGGCCAGCATGCGCGAAATTTCGTTGGTGCGCTCCTCTTCCGTCAGCATCCTGACGACCGACGTCGTGACGACGCCGTCCGTCTTCTTGCTGACGTGCAAATGCTGGTTGCCGCGCGAGGCCACCTGCGGGCTGTGGGTGATGACCATCACCTGCGTCGTGTCGGCGAGCTGCGCGATGCGCTCCCCGACCGCCGCGGCCGCCGCGCCGCCGATGCC
>JAGXAX010000076.1 GCA_018971405.1 Alphaproteobacteria bacterium
AACATGGTCGAAAATTCCGCGAAACTCGGCAAATACATGCTCGAACAGATGAAAGGCCTCAACAGCCCGCTGATCCGCGAGGTGCGCGGCAAGGGCCTGTGGATCGGCGTCGATTTCGAGCCGAAGCGCGTCTCCGCCCGCACCGTCTGCGAAAAAATGATGGCGCGCGGCATCCTCTCCAAAGAAACGCACGAGACCGTCGTGCGCTTCGCCCCGCCGCTGACCATCACCAAAGAGCAGATCGACTGGGCACTCGACCAGTTCCGCAAGGTTTTGAGCGAGTTGGAGTAATAATTCCGGTTTCAGCAATTATTCCCTAAACACGAAGGCGCGAAGAAACGAAGGCCACCCCTTCTTTACGCCTTCGTGTTGAAAAACCGCATCAATGTGACTTCTTCGCGATCATTTCCCTCAAGCGCCGCTCGAACTCGGCGGGGTCGCCGTGATTCTTTAAAAAAAGCTGAAAAGCTTCCAGCGCCGCCTTTTTGTCGTAAGGCACCATGCCATCGCTCAGTGTGTTGCCGGCAATGGTCATATTTTTGTTTTTCTGTAAATCGGCGGCCATTTTTTCAAGCTTTTTGACGCCCTCCGGCCCGATGCGGTCGCGGGCGAGCTGGCGCTGCTTTTTCAGTTCCTCAATGGCTTTTTCTTTGTCGCCCATGCTCCTATTTTAGGCCGTCCGGCCGGACGCGGCAAGAAAAGCTTGAAATCCCCCCGAAAAGCCCCATCCTGTCATCATGTTGATGGCACTTTACAAAAACCTGACCGCCGCATCCGCGCCGCTGCTCGAAGTCTATCTCAACCGCCGCGAAAAGCGCGGCAAGGAAGATCCGGCGCGCAAGAATGAACGGCGCGGCAACCCGTCGAAACCGCGCGAAGCGGGGCCGCTGGTCTGGCTGCATGCGGCGAGCGTCGGCGAGGCGCAATCGCTGCTGGCGCTGGTCAAAAAACTCCTCGAAGATTATCCCCGGCTGCGCATCATGGTCACGACCGGCACCGTCACCTCTGCCAAACTGATGGCCGACCGCCTGCCGCAAGGCGCATTTCATCAATATATTCCCGCCGATCACCCCAAATGGGTCGCGGGCTTCCTCGACCACTGGAAGCCCGATCTCGCCCTGTGGTCGGAGTCGGAATTCTGGCCGAACATGCTCGCCGGCATCAAAAAGCGCGGCATCCCCGCCGTGCTGCTCAACGCACGGATGTCGGAAAAGTCCTTCCGGCGCTGGAGCTTCCTGCGCGGCACGATCGGGGAACTTCTCTCCGTTTTCAGCCTCTGCCTCGCGCAGAACGACGCGGAGGCGGCGCGGCTGAAAGCGCTCGGCGCGCAAAACGTGCGGATCTCCGGCAACCTCAAATACGCCGCCGCGGCGCTGCCCTGCGACGAGGGCAAGCGCGCGGAACTCGAGGCCGCGTTTTCCGGCCGTCCGCGCGTCCTCTGGGCCTCGACCCACCCCGGCGAGGAGGAGCTTGCCCTGCAACTGCACACGACTTTGCGGAAAATCAATACGGAACTGCTCACCATCATCGTGCCGCGCCATCCGGCGCGCGGCACGGAAATCGCCTCGCTTGCCGAAAACCTCGGCCTCGGCGCCGTGCGCCGGTCACAGCGCCGCCTCCCGCGCCCGCAAGACGATATTTACGTCGCCGACACGCTGGGCGAACTCGGGCTCTTCTACAAACTCTGCCCTTTGTGTATAATGGGCGGGTCATTCGTCGCCGTCGGCGGACACAACATCATCGAACCGGCGCAGTTCGGCTGCCGGGTCTTCTATGGGCCGCACATGTTCAACTTCAAGACCGTCTGCCATGATTTCGAAAGCCGGAACGCGGCGCTGCCCTGCGCGGATGCCGATGCGCTCGGGGCCGCGCTGGAACGCGCGCTCGACGACCCCGCCGCTTTCGACGCCATGGGCGCGGCCGCGCAGGCGTGGACGGCGGGTCAGGCGCACGTCGTCGACGAAACGCTCGGCGCGCTCGCGCCGTACCTGAAAAACTTCGCGCTCGCGCTGGACCTGAAAAACCTTTCACCGACCTCCGGGGAGAAATCCGCATGATGGCCGCGCCGCCCTTCTGGTACCGCCAGAAAACGCCCGCCGAACAGCTGCTGAGGCTTGCCCTCACCCCCGTCGGCTGGGCCTACGGCGCGACGGTGCGCCGCAAGTTCGACATGTATTTTCCGGTGCCGATGGAAAAGCCGGTGATCTGCGTCGGCAATCTCGTCGCGGGCGGGGCGGGCAAGACGCCGGTCGCGGTGGCGCTCGCCGACATGCTGAAGGAGAAGGGCTTCAACCCCCACCTCCTCAGCAGGGGATACGGCGGCAAGGAGGCGGGCCCGCTGCAGGTCGCGCCCTCGCGCGACACGGCCTACGACGTCGGCGACGAGGCGCTGCTGCTGGTCGAGCATGCGCCGACGTGGGTCGCGGTCAAGCGCGCGCTCGGCGCGCAGATGGCGATGGAATCGGGCGCGGACATCGTCGTGATGGACGACGGCTTCCAGAACGCCGTGATCTATAAAGACTTCTCGCTCGTCGTGATCGATGGCAAGGTCGGCTTCGGCAACCGCGCGGTCTTTCCGGCCGGCCCCTTGCGCGAACCCTTGCTGTTCGGCCTCGCGCGCGCCGACGCCTTCGTCATCATCGGCACGGACGCGACCGGCGCGGCGGAATTCATCAAGCGCCACTCGCCCGCACCGGTGCTCTTCGCGGCGCTGGAACCGGACGCGGACAACCCCGACGTGAGGGGCAAGGACATCTTCGCCTTCGCCGGCATCGGCAGGCCCGCGAAGTTCAGGGAGACGCTGGAAGCGGCGGGCGCAAATATCGCCGGCTGGCAGTCCTTCCCCGACCATTACCCCTACGACGACGACGATTTGCAGGATTTCCTGAGCCAGGCCGCGCTGAAGGGCGCGCCCGTGATCACCACGGCGAAAGACCACGTGCGCGTGCCCGCCTCCATACGCGGCAAGGTCGCGAAATTCGGCGTGCATCTCGCCTGGCAGGACAAAGACGCCGTTCTTCCCCTGATCGAGCAGGCGCTGGCGAAAAGACACGCCTGATGCAGAGCGCGCTCCCTTTTTTCAAACGCCTGCGCTATGCGCTTGAAACGGCCGGCGCCTACGCCGTTTACGGTTTTTTTCGCCTGCTGCCGCCGGACGCCGCCTCCGCCGCCGGCGGATTCATCATGCGCCGCCTCGGCCCGCATCTCCCCTCCGCCGCGACGGCGCGAAAGAACCTCGCCTGCGCCTTCCCTGAAAAATCCGTCGCAGCGCGCGAAGAAATCCTCCGCGGCATGTGGGACAACATCGGGCGCACCGCCGCCGAATACGCCCATCTGCACCGCATCTGGGAGCGCGTGGAACTGACCGGCAGGGAATATCTGGACGCGGTGCGGGAGAGCGGAAAACCCGCCATTTTCTGCGGCGCGCATCTCGCCAACTGGGAGGTCAACGCCATCGCCGCAAAGAAGCACGGCGTTGGCCTCCACGTCGTCTACCGCAGGCCCAACAACCCCGGCGTCGACGGCCTTCTGCGCCATGCCCGCAATTCCGGCGCGGCCGCGCATATCGAGAAAGGCGCCAGAGGCGCGAAGGAAATGCTCGCGGTGCTGAAAAAAAACGGCGTGCTCGGCCTGCTCGTCGACCAGAAGCTCAACGAAGGCATTCCCGCGCCGTTCTTCGGAACCGATGCCATGACCACCACCGCGCCCGCGCAGTTCGCGCTGCATTTCAACTGCCCCGTCCATCCCGCGCAAGTGGTGCGGACGGGAGGCTGCCGCTTCAGGATGACGATTTTTCCGGCGCTGGACATGCCCGCGACCGGCGACCGCGACGCGGACGCGCGCGCCATCACGTTCAGGCTGAACGCGCTGATCGAAGGTTGGGTACGCGAATATCCCGAACAGTGGCTGTGGATTCACAAAAGATGGCCGGATTGACGCAAAGCCCGAGTGTGTGAAACACGCGGGGGCGCGGCGCGTTATAAAACAATCAAGCCTTCGCGATTCCCTCTTCAACCAGTATCGCCTTTTTGTCGAGCTTGCCGATGGCGGTACGCGGCAGGGGTTTTTCACGGATGATGATCTTGCGCGGCAGCTCGATAGGAGAAACCTTGTCCTTCAAAAATTCCTTCAAGTCCTCTTCGGTCGCCGCACGTCCGCCCTTGAGGCGCACCCAGGCCCAGGCGGTTTCGCCGCGCTCCTCGTCCGGCACGCCGGCGACGAGGCATTCGACCACGGCGGGGTGCTTGCTCAAAGCCTCCTCGACGAAACGGGGATAGACCTTGTAGCCGCGGATGATGATCATGTCCTTGATGCGGTCGACGATGTAAAGATAGCCCTCGGCGTCGAGATAGCCGACGTCGCCGGTGTGAAAATGCCCGTGGCGCATCGCCTCGTCCGTCTCGTCCGGCTTGTTGTAGTAACCCTTCATCACCTGCGGGCCGGAGATGCAGACCTCGCCCTTCTCGTTCGCGTTGAGGACGGAGACGCCGTCGTCCTTGTCGATGATTTCCACGATCGTGCCGGGAATCGGCATGCCGACGGAGCCGGGCTTGATCTTGCCCTGGGCTGGGTTGAAGGCGACGACCGGCGAGGTCTCCGTCATGCCGTAGCCCTCGGCGAGGTTGGCGCAGCCGGTCTTGTCGATGAAGGACCGCCGCACCGCCTCGGGGAGAGGCGCGCCGCCCGACATGCAGTACTTGAGGCAGGAGAAATCGATCTTGTCCGCGCGCGGCGACTGGGCGATGGCGTTGAAGATCGCCGGCACGGCGGGGAACAGCGTCGGGCGGTGCTTTTCGACCGACGCCAGCAGGGCGTCGAGGTCGAATTTCGGGTGCAGGACGATCTTCATCCCCTCCCATACCGCGCAGTTCAGCACCACGGTCATGGCGAAGACGTGGAAGAACGGCAGCACGCCCATCATCACGTCGCGCCCCGGATCGACGATGCCGCCGACCCAGCCGATGGTCTGCTGCACGTTGGCGTAAAGGTTGGCGTGGGTCAGCACCGCGCCTTTGGGAACGCCGGTGGTGCCGCCGGTGTATTGCAGCACGGCGATGTCGCGCGCGGCGTCGACGACGGCGAGGTCGAACCGCCCGTCGTTTTCCACCAGATCGGCAAAGCGCACGTAACGCCCGTCATAAGCGACTCGCGAAACGTCCTTCGCCCTGAACAGCGGATAGAGCAGGTTCTTCGGAAACGGCAGCGCCCCCGCCATCGGGCAGACGATCGCTTTTTTGAGCCTTGTCGCGGTGAACATCTTCTCCAGTTTGTCGGTGAGGAACTTCAAATCCATCGTCACCATGATGTCGGTCTCGCTGTCCTCGATCTGGTGGGTCAGCTCGTGCTCGACATAAAGGGGGTTGTAGTTCACCACCGTCGCGCCGGTCTTGAGGATGCCGTAATAGAACATCAGGGAATAGGGCGTGTTGGGCAGAAACAACCCGACCTTCACGCCCTTTTTCACGCCCATCTTCTGCAGCCCCGCCGCGACGCGCGCCACGTATCCGCCCATCGTTTTGTAGGTGTAGGACTTGCCCATGAAATCGCAGAGGACGTTCTCCGCGTAATGGGCAAGCGCGTGGTCGAAGACGTGAAACAGCGGCTTCTTCAAAACCGGCATGCGCCAGCTGAGCCCTTCAGGGTAATGCTTCTCCCAGATCCACTGTTCGTTTTTGAAAATCGGCTGCGCCGTCTTGCCGGTCTCGCGCTCTTGCATGGCCGTTTGCCTCCCGAAGCCTCCATTATAGGCGGTTTTGCGCGGCACGAAAGACCGCCCCTGCGGAAATTTCGCGCAAACCGGCCTCTTCCGGAAAAGTTGCGGTGCAGCAAAGCGTCCCGCTGAAAAAAAAGGGCCGGTCTTTTCAAGGACCGGCCCGTCAAGTTGGGTTGGGTGGTGGGTGGTTCGTTAAATTCCGTCCGTCAGAAGGGGAAGACCGCGTCGAAGAACTGCTGGCCGTAGCTCGGCTGCTGCAGGTTGGTGAGCAGGCCCTTGCCGCCGTAAGTGATGCGCGCTTCCGCGATCTTGTCGTAGGAGATGGTGTTGTCGTTGAGGATGTCCTCCGGCCGAATGATGCCTTCGAGCGCAAGGTTGCGCATCTCGTTGTTGACGACGACCTGCTGGTGGCCCTGAATGACGAAGTTGCCGTTGGGCAGCACCTGCATGACCGTCGCTGCCAGCTTGAGGTTGATGGCTTCCGAGCGCTGGATCTTGCCGGTGCCGTTGGAGGCCGAGTCGGAACTTAAGCCCACGAGCTTGGAAGGGTCTACGCCCTTGAACATGTTGGGCAGGATCTTGGTTTCCGCGCCGAAGAAGTTCGGCATCCCGTCGGTCTCCGAGCCGGTCTTGCTGCGGTCGGTCTCGTTCTGCAGGTCGGCCGTGTCGTTGATGGCGATGGTGACCGTCACGATGTCGCCGATCTTCGCCGCGCGCTGATCCTTGAAGAAGGTCTGGCGCTGCGGCTGCCACAGCGAGTTGGGGCTGGTGTTGGCGGCGACCGGCTGCGGCATCGGCATCGTGATCGGCCGGTAGCCCGGCTGCATCACGGGATTGGTGATCTGCGTCACCTGCGGCGTCTTGCCGATCTCGGAAATCTGCTGGCCGATGCCGCAGCCGCCGAGCAGCAGGGCGGCGGCGAGGCAGGTGCCGGCTTTCAGGATTTTCTTGTAAGAGCTGGTTTTCATGTTCGTTCTCCTGCTTTCCTGTTGCCTACATCGCGCCCGGCGCGGCCAGCGGCGACTGCACGCTCACGGTCTGCGGGCCGGTGATGACGGCGTCGATGATCTGCTTCGAGCTCGGGTTCATGATGCGGATGTCGTCGCCGACCGCGCCGTTGTCGAGCGCCCGGCCCTTGGCGGTGAGGCTGATAAAGGCGCTGTCAAGCGTCATGGTGACAAGCTCGCCTTTCCTGATGACCTGCGGCAGCTTCACGGCATTGGCCGCCACGGGGCGCATCGCCGGCAGGCCGAAGCGCGGCGTGCGGCCGATCAGGTTCGCGGCCTGCGTGATCATCGACGAAGACACGTCGGTCGAGCGCATGTCGACGTAATCGATGTCGGCGGCACGGATGACGTCGCCGGGGTTGAGCGGCGCGTTGAGGACGGGGATGCGCTCGATGGCGCAATAGTGGCCGGTGACGGTCTCCCGCGCGTCGGGCGCGG
>JAGXAX010000077.1 GCA_018971405.1 Alphaproteobacteria bacterium
AGAGAAAATCGTCCACCCCGAGCGTGCTGATGTAAGGGTTGCTCTCGTTGGTGTCGCGCCCGCTGAGGAAGATGAACGGCGTGGTGTTGCCGCTTTTTACGCCGTCGAGCGCCTTGCGCAGCTCGGCGCCGTCCATGCGCGGCATCACGAGGTCGGAGACGACCGCGTCCGGCTGTTCGCGCGCGAAGGCGTCGAGCGCCTCCTCCGCGTTTTCGAAGCTGATGACGGCGTAAATGTCTTCCAGCATCGCGCGGTGGATGTGCAGCGACACCGGGTCGTCGTCGATCAGGAAGATTTTCTTACGCTTTTCCGGTTTTTCCCGCAGCGCCATCGCGAGAACGGCGGTAAAGCGGTTGAGGCCGTCCTGTTCCGCCGCCGCCGGCACGTAATGAATAGCGGAGCTGAGCACGAGGATGCAGCCGAGCCCGTAGCCAGTTTCCGCGCCGGTTATGCCCGTATGCAGGACGTCGCGGGCGTTTTTGCATTTTGCGTCGAAATTCGCGAAAGCGGAGCTGTCGTCGCGTACGACAAGTGTGATTTCCGTATCCGTGACGTCCGCCCTGATTTCCACATGGCGCGCCTTCTTTTCGGGATGCTTGACGATGTTCGAAAGGATTTCCGTGACGACCAGTTGCGCGTTGCCGATGCATTCCCCCTTTACCCCGCGCAATTGCAGGAACTCCACCAGTTCGTTGCGGATGAGGGTCATGTCCTCGAAGGCTATCCCCGGCCGGACGTGACTGAAGCCGCCTTCCACCGGACTTTCAGCCTGCCGCGCGCTCTGCAACGGTTCTGTCTGCATCGCTTCCCCTTTCTCACTGGTCGGAAACGGTGCAATTGCCGTGCCATTTCATGCTTTATGAATACTATAGTAACCAGATCCTGCGGCTTGACCGCGCCGCGCGGGAACTTTATTTTCGGGGGCATGGATGACAAGCAACCCCGCAATGCCACCCCGACGCAAAACGGGGCGCAGGACAAAAAGCGCGCCGACGCGCTCCGGCAGAACCTGCTGAAGCGCAAGCGGCAGACCCGCGCCCGCGACGGCGAAAAGAAGGAGAAGTAAAATGGCCATCATGCCGGACACATGGATACGCGAACAGGCGAAACAGGGCATGATCACGCCGTTCGAGGAGCGCCTGAAACGCGAGGGCACGATCTCCTACGGCCTGTCGTCCTACGGCTACGACTGCCGCGTTTCCGACGAGTTCATGATCTTCACCAACGTCGACAACGCCGTGGTTGATCCCAAGAACTTCAGCCCCGCGAGCTTCGTCACGCGCAAGACCGGCGTCTGCATCATTCCGCCCAACAGCTTCGTGCTGGCGCGGACGGTGGAAACCTTCAAGGTGCCGCGCGACGTGCTGGTGGTTTGCCTCGGCAAGAGCACGTACGCCCGCTGCGGGCTGATCGTCAACGTCACGCCGCTGGAGCCGGAATGGCAGGGGCAGGTGACGCTGGAAATCTCCAACACCACGCCTTTGCCCGCCAAGGTCTATGCCAACGAGGGCATCGCGCAGTTCCTGTTCTTCAAGGGCGCCTCCGTTTGTGAAATCTCTTATGCCGACCGCGCCGGAAAATATATGGATCAGAAGGGCGTCACGCTCCCGAGAATGTAGTTACAATCGGCGCCTTTTGGCCTGCAAAACGCGCGATTTTCGACTCAAAACACTTGATTGTAACCGGAAACTGGTCTGAAGTATGGTTTTTAGAGGAGTAGATGGACAAAATACGCATCACAGGCGGCCAGCCGCTGAACGGGGAGATCGAGATCAGCGGCGCGAAGAACGCGGCGCTGCCGCTGATGGCCGCGGCGCTGCTGACCGACCAGCCTTTGCAGTTCGGCCGCGTGCCGGATTTGCGCGACGTGGCCTCGCTGGTCGAAATTCTGGAGGAACTCGGCGTTTCCTGCGCCTATGACCCGCAAAAAAAGACCCTGAAACTGCATGCGGCGCAACTGACGGGCTGCATTGCGCCCTATGACCTCGTGCGCAAGATGCGCGCCAGCATCCTCGTGCTGGGGCCGCTGGTGGCGCGCCACGGCGAGGCGAAAGTCTCTCTCCCCGGCGGCTGCGCGATCGGCACGCGCCCCGTGGACATGCACATCGACGCGCTGCGCGAGCTGGGCGCGGAAATAGAACTGGTCGAGGGGTATATCCACGCCCGCGCCCCGCAGGGCCTGACCGGCGCGGAAATCCACTTCCCCAAATCCTCCGTCGGCGCGACGGAGAACGTCATGATGGCGGCGGCGCTCGCCAAAGGCACGACAGTCCTGCACAACGCCGCGCGCGAGCCGGAGATCGTCGATCTCGGGCGCTGCCTCGTGAAAATGGGCGCGGAGATCGAGGGTCTCGGCACGGACAAGATCACCGTGCGCGGCAAGTCCTTCCTGCGCGGCACGGCGCATGCCGTCATCGCCGACCGCATCGAGGCCGGCACCTTCGCCATCGCCGGCGCGATGACCGGCGGGGCGCTGATCCTGAAGAACGCCGAACTCGACCATCTCGGCGCGATGATCGACCCGCTCTACAAGGCGGGGGTCGACATGGAGGCGGTGGCGGGCGGCGTCGCGGTGCGGCGGGTGAACGACGTTTTGCGCGGCGTCGACATCATGACCGAGCCTTACCCCGGTTTCCCGACCGACCTGCAGGCGCAGATGATGTCGATGCTCACCGTCGCCGCGGGCGCGGGCATGGTCACAGAGACGATCTTCGAAAACCGCTTCATGCACGTGCCGGAACTGATGCGCATGGGCGCGGACATCACCGTTCACGGCGCCTCGGCGCTGGTGCGCGGCGTGAAGAAGCTCAAGGGCGCGGACGTGATGGCGACCGACCTGCGGGCTTCCGTTTCGCTGGTGCTGGCGGGGCTGGTGGCGGAGGGCGCGACCAGCGTCCACCGCATCTATCACCTCGAGCGCGGCTACGAGAACATCGTCGGCAAGCTGAAAGGCGTCGGCGCGAAGCTTGAAAAGCTCAAAGACGACAGCGAGGACTGAAAACGCCCGCGCGGCCTCTTTTTTAATTTTTGCCTTCCAGCGTTTTTCGGGTCTTGACGAAGAGCGGGTCGTCATGGAACTCGGGATAAAACGCTAGCAGCTTCAGGAGCGCGGCGGCGGCGGGCGGGGACATGTTCTTCCCGCGGCCCGAAGTTCCGACATTGAAGCGGGTTTCCCCGATGTTCGCGGCCCGTTGCAGGGCGGCGGCGACCTCCGCCGGATCGGCGGCGAAACCGGCGCGTTCGTACACGCGCATCATCGCGCCTGCGGTATCGCGGGTCATGTCCTCGTAATCGATGAAGAGGGGGTTGCAGCCGTCGTTCTTCCAGCCCGCGTAGAAATTCAGGTACCAGGGCATGGCCAGATGGACGACGGCCTCTTCCAGACCGGCGTCGTCCATCTGGCGGTGGCGCTCGGTGAAATATGCGAGCGGCGTTTCCGCTTCCTTGCGGATGTAGTCTCTCAGGCTGACGGCGATATCGGCCAGATTGCGCGTCAGGACGACCGGCGTCAGGCCGAATGCCTGAATGATCATTTGCGTCATCGTGCTGTGGCGCAAATGCAGCTGCGCGACGTAATTGTCCTTTTTGTGCTCGATCAGCCGCGACAGGTCGGGCTCCTGTTCGCGGCGTCCGAAGCCGACGACGAGAAATACCGCCCGAAACCCGCTGTATTGGGAAAAGGCGGCCGAGAAGTAGGTCGAGCCGGATTTTGGCATGCACGCGAGAAGAATGTGAGCTTTCTGTTCACCACCCATGTCCAGACCAGCCATGTTTCGAATTGCAACCCTTACTTCCCGATTATAGCGCGATTATCGCGCGGTGGTTCAGGATTTTGCAATTTTTTTGTCTTTCGGGGCGTTGTTATGCGCCTTTTAAATTTTCCAGTGACGCGCGCGGCTGGGGCGCGGTTGCATCCGGCCGAGGGCATCGACGAATTGGCCGAAGGTCATCTCCGGATGCTTTTGCAGGTAGTTTTCCACGTTCCTGAAAATCGCGCCGTTGGCGATGCCTTTTTGCAGCGACTTGCGCGGGGTCATCGGCGACCCGTCCGTATCGACGATGTCTTCATAAGGCTTGTCGGCGGTGGGGCTGCGCTCCAGATAAGCGTTATAGGCGTCTATGAGTCTTTTCTTTTTGTCCGGCGTCATGGTCGGCAGCCTATATTTTCCAGTGCCGCGACGGGCGGACGGAAGGATTTTTCGGCCGCGCGGACTCTGGCGCGGGCGGCTGTTCTTTCGGCTGCGGGCCGAAGTTCATTTCGATGATCTGGTCGAGCGTGACATTGCGGTTCTGCGCTAAAAACCGGTCCACCTCCTGAAACAGGGCTCCGGTGGAGAGTTCCGTTTCCATAAGTGTACGAAGCGTCAGGACTTGGCCGTTCAGCGTGGCATCGGAAATGGGGATGTCTGCGTTGGGGTTTTTATCCATCCACGTCCTGTAGGCTTTGGCGAACTTCTCTTTTTCTTCCGGTGTCATGAGGCTGCGCTCCCTGAATTTCGTATGATATGCGGCATAATCTAGTGATATGTTTAGTTTATGTCAATAGTCATCCTTAAAAGTGGCGGAAATTCGTACAGAAGCCCTTGAAAACAAAGTAAGACTGGACAAACTGCCCCGTGCCGCCTAATTTGAGGGGCATCTCAACCATTCTGGAATAACAGGAAATATGTCTGAAAAAGAAGATATGATGACTTTCGACGGGGTCGTTCAGGAACTGCTCCCGAACGCGATGTTCCGCGTCAAGCTCGACAACGACCACGTCGTCCTCGCGCACAGCTCCGGCAAGATGCGCAAAAACAGGATTCGCGTGCTGGAAGGCGACAAGGTCACCGTCGAGATGACGCCGTACGACCTCACCAAGGGCCGCATCATCTTCCGCTATAAATAACGTGTCTTGAATATATGCTCATTCTCGCGTCAGCCTCGCCGCGCCGGCTCGAACTGCTGAAACAGGCGGGCGTCGCGCCTGACCGCGTCGTCCCCGCCGATATCGATGAAACGCCGGCCCTGCGCGAGCTGCCCGCCGTTTATGCCGCGCGCATCGCTGCGGCCAAGGCGGAAAAGGTTTTTGCCGCGCATCCGGATTCCTGCGTGCTTGCCGCCGATACCGTCGTCGCGCGCGGGCGGCGCATCCTGCCCAAGGCGGAAACGGAGGAGCAGGCGCGAAACTGCCTTTCCCTCATGTCCGGCTGCCGGCACAAGGTTCTGACGGCGGTCGCCGTGAAATCCGCCGCCGGCGCGCGACAGGAGCTGGTTTCCTCCGTCGTGCGCTTCAAGCGCCTGTCGGACGCGGAAATAGACCGTTACATCGCCACGAACGAATGGCAGGGCAAGGCGGGGGGCTACGCGATACAGGGTCAGGCCGCCGTCCTGATCCCCTTCATCAGCGGCTCTTACAGCAATATCGTCGGCCTGCCGCTGTGCGAAACGGTCCGGCTGCTGCGGAGTTTGAACCATGAGCGAGCTTGAGCTTTTCGCCGACGCGGTCGAAGGCCGCCTGATGGCCGTCGTCGTGAAGGACGGCGTGCCGGACGACCTCTACGCCGACGCGGCGACGCCCGTCCGCTGGGGCGCGCTTTATCTCGGCAGGGTCGTCAAGATCGACACGAAACTGCAGGCCGCGCTGGTCGATCTCGGCGGCGGTCTGACCGGATTTTTGCCTGCCAAGCATGTGCGCACGGCGGGCGCGGACTCCTCCGACGCGCGCTCCGGCATCGCCGAGCTTCTGAAAGGCGGGCAGACGGTCATCGTGCAGGTCAAGTCCGAAGGGCGCGCAGGATCCGCGAACGAAAACGAAAAAATGCCGCGCCTGACGATGAAGCTCTACGTGCCGGGTCTGTTCCTTGCGTATAGCCCCACCGCGAAGCAGGTGACCATCTCGCGCAAGATCGAAAGCGAGGAGATTCTCGCGCTGACCGCCAAGCTGAAGGGCGCGGGCGGCTGGATCGTGCGCAGCCCCGCTGAAAAGGCTTCCGCAGACGAGATCGAAGGCGAGGCCCGCCGCCTGCAGGACGAATGGCAGAGCATCCTTGCCGCCAAAGAGGCGTTGGGCGACAAGCCGGGATTGCTTAAAGAGGGGCCGGATGCCGTGGCGCGCGCACTCGCCGATTATGACGCCACCGCGTTCGGGCATATTTACGCGGGCGACAAGAAAGTTCTCGGCATCATCACCGGCTGGTGCGCGGCGCATCTGCCCGCGCTGGCGACGTCGAAGCGTCTCCGGCTGTTCAAACCGGAAAAACCCGGCCAGCGCCTGTTCGACAGCCACGACATTTTCGGCACGCTTGAGTCTCTGGAGGAAAGCGCCGTGCCGCTGCCGTCCGGCGCGTCGCTCGTCATCGAGCGGACGGCGGCGCTGACGGTCATCGACGTCAATCAGGGCGGCGCTTCCGGCATCGCCGCGGCCAACCTCGATGCCGCGCCCGCCATCGCGCGCCAGTGCCGCCTGCGGAATTTAAGCGGCGCCATCCTCGTCGATTTTATCAACATGGATAAAAAGGATGCGCGCCGCGACGTGCTGGAAACGCTGACTGCCGCCGTTGCCGATGACCCCGCCGCCGCGCAGGTACACGGCTTCACGCGGCTCGGCATGGTCGAGATCACCCGCCGCCGCCGCACGGCCAGCCTTGCAGAAAACCCAGATAAATAAAGCACTTGGTGCCCAAAAAAGCGCTGGACATAACCCCTTTTATTGCTTATAAAGTCCTACGCTGCAAAGCGCCTAAGCCCAGATAGCTCAGTTGGTAGAGCAGATGACTGAAAATCATCGTGTCGGTGGTTCAAATCCGCCTCTGGGCACCATTTCCTCCCCGAAGCCCTTACTTTAAAAAAAATGTCCACTTATCATCGTATTAGGCTAGAATGCGGGAAGGCATGACAGCGTGGCGCGCTTCATGTTTCACAAGGGGCGCTTTTGTGAGCGGCTTTCAGGGGGCAAAACAGGGCATGTCGCGCGTGATCAGGGCAATTCTTGTTGCTTCGGCCTGCCTTTTCCTTTCGTCCTGCGATCCGTGCATCTTCCGCAGCATGCTGGGAGCAAATATGGCGACATGGGTCGGTCACAGCTGGCACGAGTTCGACCGCG
>JAGXAX010000078.1 GCA_018971405.1 Alphaproteobacteria bacterium
CGAGATCATGGCCGCGGACGACATCTCCGGCACCATCCACGACATGCGCCACGAGGTCATCGACAATTTCGTCTCCGATGCCATCCCGCAAGGCTCCTACGCCGAGCAGTGGGACGTCGCGCTGCTGAAGAGCAGCGCGCTGCGCGATCTCGGCCTCAATATTCCGGCGGAAGACTGGGCGCGCGAGGAAGGCGTCGACGGGCAGGCGATCGCCGAGCGTTTGAAAGGCATGATCGACAGGAAGATCGCCGAAAAGCAGGCGCACGTCCCGCCCGAGGTGATGCGCCAGATAGAAAAGACCATCCTGCTGCAACTGCTCGACCAAATCTGGAAGGAGCACCTGCTCAACCTCGAATACCTAAGGCAAGGCATCCACTGGCGCGGCGTCGGGCAGAAGGACCCGCTCAACGAATACCGCACCGAGGCCTTCCGCATGTTCGAAGGCATGCTCGACTCCTTGCGCGAAAAGGTCACCGGCGCGCTCTGCCTGATCGAGTTGCACCCTGCCGACACCGCCCCGCCGATGCCGCAGCTCAAGCCGCCGGCGAAAACCATCCTGTCTCACGGGGAAAACCCGTTCGACGAGGCGCCTGCCGATACGCCGACGCCCTACGAGGCGCCGGCTTTCGACCAGAACAATCCGGAAACATGGAGCAAAACGCCGCGCAACGCCCCCTGCCCCTGCGGCAGCGGCAAGAAATATAAGTATTGCCACGGCAAGGTGGCGTGGCAATAATGGTCTTCGGGCGGCGCTGAGGGCGGCGCCGCAAGGGGAGACCGCCATGAGCGTCACGAAAGAGCAAGTCATCCTGAGCTTATACCAGACCGTCCGCACCCTGTCGGACACGATCGGTCTGAAGGAAGTCTATACGCCCGGCCACCAGCATAACGTCGCGCAGCTGGCGCGCACCATCGGGCAGGTCATGGGGCTGGACAACGACGCCGTCGACGGCCTGCGCATCGGCGCCATGCTGCACGATTTCGGCATCATCCGCATTCCCGCTGAAATCCTGAACAAGCCCGGCAAGCTGACCCAGCAGGAATACGAAACCATGAAGCAACACCCCGTCCACGGCTACCAGATCCTGAAGAGCATCGAGTTCCCCTGGCCGGTCGCGCGCATGATCCTGCAGCACCACGAGCGGCTGGACGGCTCGGGCTATCCCGGCGGCATCAGCGGCGACGACATCATCCCCGAAGCGCGCATCATCGCCGTCGCCGACGTCATGGATTCGATGATCTCCGACCGCCCGTGGCGCCGCGCCCTGCCGCTCGAAAAGGCCATGGACGAACTCAAAAGCGGCAGCGGCACCAAATACGATCCCGCCGCCGTCACCGCCTGCATCGAGATTTACATGAACCGTCGGGAACTGCTGGACCCTAAATTCTATAACAGAAACGCCGGTTAACGTTTTGTTAAGGCTTTAATTGCTAATATCGACTTGTGCAACAGCCTGCGCCTCTTTCATGGATGCGCGGGTTTCTTCAAGAGGGAACCAATCGCGAGGAGGCTGCCAGAATGCGCAGCCTCCTCGTGTTTTTAGAGCAAACCCCGGGCGCGTGGGATCACGCACGACGACGGTTTGCTCTAAAAACAAAAAGTTAGAGCGTTGGCCGTGAACGCATGTGAAGGGTCAATGCTCTAACGCCCTGCCGGAATGCGCAAGCCTCCGCATGTTGTACTTCATAAAAAAAACCCTGCCCGCGCATAACGCGAAGCAGGGTTTTTATCGTCAAGAGGGATCAGGCCTTCGGGCCGGATTGCGGCTTCGCGCCCTTCGGAGCAACTGCCTGCGGCTGCGTCGCCTGGGGTTCAGCCGCCTGCTCGAACTCTTTCTTCAGCTCGATGTAAAACGCCTCTTTCTTTTCATGCGGCAAATGCGCAAGTCCGCTTCTGACGGCTTCCATGGCCTTCCGCTCGTAACGCGCCGTCGGGGAGTTGCGGTCGAAATCCGCTTCCTGCTGCGCCAGTTGATCCTCGGTAAACTTGATCCCTTTAATGCTTGCTTTCGAACGGCGATAAGCAACCACAAGGTTGGCGGGCGCGGCGATCAAAGCCGAAGCGGCGGCGACGACGGTGGAAAGAGCCGTCGATACGGCAAGGTTGGCGGCGGTGAAAACAGGCCTGTGAAGGAGGATACCCGCCGCAGCCGTCGCCGTGGCATAACCGGCAGCCGTCGCCAGCCAGCCTGTGCCGATCGCGGCAGCGACAACCGGGCCGCCGAAAAGCGCGGAGGCGCCCACGGCGCCGACCACGGCAAGGCCGCCCGCGACATTGCCGATCCAGGCGTATTTCGTCGCGCCGTCCCTGTTGCTGACGTTATAGGCCGAACGCGCGGCATTGCGCAGGACGATCCCGACCGGCATGCCGACCAGAGAGGCATTGCCGACCATCATTCTCTTGCTGACGCCTTCCACCTTGCGGGCAATGGCGTGATAAACTTTAAAAGGCCCCTTGTAAGTGACATAGTCAAAGACCCTCAGCAGGCCGCGCAGGTTGATGGAGATTTTCACTTCGCGCAGCCGGTTGAGTTCCTCTTCCGTGAGCGTGGCGGCGTTTTTGGCAACGGGGGATTTTTTGGAGGGCATGATATTTTCCTTAATAAAAATGATTGATACGCCATTCAGCGCTGACGAGAAATTATGTTATGTGTATTTCTATGTCAATATGCAATTTATAAAACTGAAGATTTAATATTATGACAATATTTGCCTTATCGCATGGCTCCAGCCGGCATAAAGCCTCTCCCGCCCGGCCTCTTTCATGGCAGGGGTGAAACGCCGCTCGCATTGCCAGTTCTTTTGAATGTCATCAGGAGTGGAAAAAACGCCGACGTGCAATCCGGCAAGATAGGCCGCGCCGAGCGCCGTCGTCTCGATCACTTTCGGGCGCAGCACGGGTGTCATCGTCATGTCGGCGAGAAACTGGCAGACGAAAGAATTTCTCACCATGCCGCCATCGACGCGCAGTTCGCCGATCGCATGGCCGGCATCGTCCGCCATTGCCTGCAACAGGTCGCAGGTCTGGTAGGCCTGCGCCTCCAGCGCCGCGCGGACGACATGCGCCGCCGTAGACCCGCGCGTCAGGCCGACGATGGCGCCGCGCGCATGCGGATTCCAGTAAGGCGCGCCGAGACCGGTAAAGCCCGGCACCATGTAAACGCCGCCGTTGTCGGGAACGGACTGCGCCAAGGCTTCGCTCTCTTCCGCGGATTTTATGATCCCGAGCCCGTCGCGCAGCCACTGCACCGCCGACCCCGCGGCGAAGATCGCGCCCTCGATCGCGTAGGTGACTTTTCCGCCGAGACGGTAGCCGACCGTCGTCAGCATTTTGTTTTTGGAGACGCGAAACGCCGCGCCGATGTTCACCAGCGCGAAACAGCCGGTGCCGTAAGTGCTTTTCACCATCCCCGGCCTGAAGCAGGCCTGCCCGACCAGCGCCGCCTGCTGGTCGCCCGCCATGCCCGCGACGGGCGTTGCGCCGCCGAGAACGTCCGTCGTGCCGAACAGGCCGCTGTTGTCGCGCACCTCCGGCAGCATGGAGCGCGGCACGCCGAACAGCGCGAGCAGGTCGTCGTCCCAGTCCTGCCTGACGACGTCGAAAAGCAGCGTGCGCGCGGCGTTGGTGGCGTCGGTCGCATGCACCTTGCCGCCCGTCAGCCGCCAAAGCAGAAAACTGTCGATCGTGCCGAAGGCCAACTCGCCGCGCCGCGCTTTTTCGCGCGCATCCGGCACGCTGTCGAGGATCCATTTTATCTTCGTGGCGGAAAAATAAGGGTCGAGCAGCAGGCCGGTTTTCCGCCGCACAGCGTCTTCATGCGCCTTGAGGCTGTTGCAGAAATCCGCCGTGCGCCTGTCCTGCCAGACGATGGCGTTATACAAAGGCCTGCCGGTCTTGCGGTCCCACACCACCGTCGTCTCGCGCTGGTTGGTGATGCCGATGGCGAGCGCTTCCGAGGCTTTCACGCCCGACCGCTCCAGCGCGCCGCGGCAGACCTCCTGCGTGTCGCGCCAAATGTCTTCGGCATCCTGCTCGACCCAGCCGTTATGCGGATAATGAAGCTTCAGCTCTTTCTGCGCGACGCCCCTGATGTTGCCCATCAGGTCGAACAAAATCGCCCGCGTGCTGGTGGTGCCCTGGTCGATGGAGAGGAGGCATCCGCTCATCCGGTTTTCTTCGACAAAATCTTTTTCAGTTCCTGACGGATGTTCTTCTCCGTCTCCTCGGAGACGTGGAGGCCGAGCTTGGAGCGCCGCCACAAAATGTCGTCCGCCGTCAGCGCCCATTCGACGTTGACGAGATAGGCGATCTCTACCTCATAAACGTTGTCGCCGAGATGCTCTCCCAAATCGGCCATCCGCTTGAAGCCGCGCAGGAACTCGCGGCAGCGCGCGCCGTAAGCGCGGGCGTAGCGGTGCGCCAGCGCGTCCGGCAGCCAGTTGAACTCGCGCCTGAGCGTCTTGTAGAACATCTCGAAGTTCGCCGCCGCGCCCTCGCCGCCCGGCAGCGCCGCCGCCGCCGTCCAGCCGCCCTTGCCGCGGCCGAGCAGCGCGACGGCCTTGTCGCCCGCCTCTTCGGAGAGCCTGCGGAAGGTGGTGATCTTGCCGCCGTAGACGCTCAATATCTTTCCGCCCTGAAACTCTTCAACGTCGAGCAGGTATTCGCGCGTCGCGGCAGCGGCGTTCGTCACGCCCGGCTCCTCGTGCAGCGGGCGCACGCCGCTGTACGTCCATTCCACGTCGTCCGGCTTGACCTGATGGCGGAAATAGCCGTTGACGGCGTTGCAGAGGTATTCCACTTCCTCCATATTGATGCGCACTTCGTCGAGGTCGCCGTGATAGTCGGTCTCGGTCGTGCCGACCAGCGTGTACTTCTTCTCGTACGGGATGGCGAAGACGATGCGGTGGTCCGCCTGCTGCAGGATATAGGCCTGCTCGCCCTGATAGAGCTTCGGCACGATGATATGGCTGCCCTTGACCCAGCGCACCCTGAACTTCTCCAGTCCCTCCGCGGCGAGCGACAGCACCTTGTTGACCCACGGCCCCGCGGCGTTGACGACGAGCTGGACATGCACCTTTGTCTTCTCGCCCGTGATGTGGTCATGCAGCGTCGCGACCCAGCCCTGATCTTCCGGATGCCGCTCCAGTTTGACGCACTCCGTGCGCGTCAGCACTTGCGCGCCCTTCTCGTAGGCGTCGAGTGCGCTGGCCACGACAAGCCTTGCATCGTCCACCCAGCAGTCGGAATAAGAGAAGCCGTAGCGGAAATCGCGCTTCAGCGGCTGACCCGCTTTGGTGCCGGCGAACGCGAGGCCGCGCGACGCGGGCAGCGTCCGCCGCCCGCCGAGATGGTCGTAGATGAAAAGCCCGAGGCGGATCAGCCAGCGCGGGCGCAGGGCCTTGTGGTGCGGCAGGATGAATTCGACCGGGCGGACGAGATGCGGTGCGGCGCGCAGCAGCACCTCGCGCTCGGCCAGCGCCTGACGCACCAGCCCGAACTTGCCGTATTCGAGATAGCGCAGGCCGCCGTGGACGAGCTTGGTGCTGGCGGAGGACGTCGCGCCCGCAAGGTCATCCTTCTCGCACAGCATGACGGAAAGGCCGCGTCCGGCAAGATCGCGCGCGATGCCGGCGCCGTTGACGCCCCCGCCGATCACCAGAACGTCCAATGTCTTCATCTTCGACAAATCAAAAAACCGTTTCGTTGTGGCCGGAAACGCCGCGCCGCCGCGGGGCGCGCGGGCCGGAAATCATTTCTGCAGGCTCTTGTTGAGGCTCTTGTCGGCGGCGGCCGGTGGTGGGGCCGACTTCACCGGCGCGGGTGCGGGTGCGGGCGCCGGCTCAAGCTCCTTGACGACATAGGGCTTGTGCTCAGGCGGCAGTTTTTGCGGCGGCTTGGGCAGCAGGATGAGGGTGATCGTGTCCGGATAGGCGAAAATAGAGTTGCTGAGCGTGTCGTAGGTCGCGCCCACGAAGCCGTTGGCGATGTTCATCGGCGCGTAAGGCGCGGAAAAATGCGACTGCACGATGACGGAAGCCGTGTAATAGCCGTCCTTCTCGCAGAGGACGGTCAGCGGGTAGCGCGAACGGTCGACGATGATATGCCGCGTCGAAAGCACGAGATACTGGTTCTTCTGCGTGTACATGTGGCAATAGGCGTTCTCGACGCCCGGCGTGCGCACAAGAAGGGTCTGGTACTGGTTCTGATAATAGGTGTTGCAGCCCGTGAGCAAGAGGACGGCGGCAACAGCGAGATATGAAAGGCGCATGCGGTACTCCCCTTCTTTAAGTTAATAGCGCAGATCGGGGCAAATATCAACCGCGCGCGCCTGCCGGTGGCGGCGTCCGGCAGGTTTTTAGAGGGGCATTTCATAAGACGGAGCGTTCCGGAAGGTCAGGGGGACGGTTGCGCGCCGCCGGACTTCGGCTTCCGCGCCTTGTTCGCCGCCGGGGTGTCCGTGACGGGCAGGCGCCGGGTGATCTCCTCGCGCAAGGCCGCTATCTCGGCGCGCAACTGCGCGATCTCCTGCCGCAGTTCGCTTTCCTCTCCGGCAGGCGCGCCGGTGATCGCTTCGCGGTAGGCCTTGAGCTTATGGACGGCCAGTTCGCGCCTGTTGCCTTCATCCCAATAGGTCCGCGTCTGGATGCGCAGCAAGGCGTCCTCGAAGCTCGCGCCGTGGTCATGCAGCAGCCGGACGATCGCTTGCGGATAACCGCTGGTGACGGCCCAGGCCAGCGGCATTCCCGGCGCACCGTGAACAACGGCGTTTGCGTCCGCGCCGGCGGAGATCAGCGCGGCGATAAAAGGCTCCTCGCACTGGTATTCATTCGTGGAAAACAAGTCGGACAGCGTTTTATCAAGAAACGCCCGCCTTTTATCGTCGGGTATTTTTTCGATCGCCAGAAGAATGACGGCGGTCTTGTCTTCGATATCCGCGACATTCCGCGTCAGGCTGCACAATGTCCGCTGCGGCGGCATCGGCAGGCGGAAAAGGTCCGGACGGGCGA
>JAGXAX010000079.1 GCA_018971405.1 Alphaproteobacteria bacterium
GCGGGTTTCACCGCTGCGGCAGGCGCGGACGCGGGCTTTGCGCTTGCGGCCTCTTGCGGCGCAACCGAGGCGACCGTCACCGGCGGACGCGCCACCGGCGGCGGCGGCACAAGCTCCTCGACGCCGTTGCCGACCTGCTTCACCCGCATGTCCAGCTTCGCGGGCGCTGCCATTTTCGACTGCAGGGCGGCAATCGCCGCGGCCTTGTCCACCGGCTGCGCGGGCGGCGGCATGAGCTTATCCGGCGCGCTGCCGCTGCCCTTGACCAGCGGGTTGAAGGCGGTGCTGTTCTGGTAGGGGATGTCCATGCCGCCCGGACTGGCGGGCGCGGCCTGGATCGCCGCGGTGTTCGCGCGGATGACCGGCACGTCGGCGTTGCGCGCGCCGCGCGGATAGGCGTACCAGACGATGCCGCCCAGCACGGCCAGCGCCAGAAGCGTCAGCACGCCCGGCGGCAGCAGGCGCTTCGGCTCCGGCGGCGGACGCATGCGCCCCATGTAGAACGAGCCGATGGCGCCGTCTTCGTTGTTTTCTTCAGCCATGCATTTCCTCCACAGGTTCAACGCCCATCACCGCGAGGCCGGAGGCGATCACCGTCGCCACCGCCTTCACCAGCGCAAGCCTCGCGAAACTCAGGTCTTTGTCTTTTTCGATCAGGAAGCGCAGCGTCGCGTCGTCGCGCCCTTTGTTCCAGAAGGCGTGGAACGCCGCCGCAAGGTCGTGCAGGTAAAACGTGACGCGGTGCGGCTCGTGCGCCTCCGCCGCCGCTTCGACGTGACGCGGCCAGCCCGCCATCAGCCGGACGAGCTTCAGCTCCTCTTCGCTGTCGAGGCGCTTCATGTCGGCCTTCAGCAGCGCTTCGACGGAGAAATCCGCATCCGGCCACATCTCCTTCGCGTTGCGGAAGACGGAATGGCAGCGCGCATGCGCGTACTGCACGTAGAACACGGGGTTGTCCTTCGACTGCTCGACAACCTTGGCGAAGTCGAATTCCAGTTCGCTGTCGGGCGTGCGCGAGAGCATGAAGAAGCGCACCGCGCCCGCGCCCACTTCCTCCACCATCTCGCGGAGCGTGATGATGTTGCCGGAACGCTTGGAGAATTTCACCGGCACGCCGTTTTTCAAGACCTTGACCATCGCGCAGAAGATGACGTCGATCTTCGCGCCGCCGCCGCTCAAGGCCGAGACCGCGGGGCGCATTTTGTCGAGATAGTTGCCGTGATCCTTGCCCAGCACGTTGATCATCCATTTGTAGCCGCGGCGGATTTTATCGTAATGATAGGCGATGTCCGGCATGATATAGGCCCAGGTGCCGTCGCGCTTCTTGAGCGGCCGGTCGGATGAGTCGCCGAACCTGCTGGAGCGGAACAGCGTCAGCTCCGCCGGTTCCCAGTCCTCCATCTCCTTGCCCTTCGGCGGCGGGAGCGTGCCCTGATAGATCAAATCCATGTCGGTCAGCGTCTTGAAGACTTTCTCCAGCGTGCCGCCTTCGACGATCTCGCGCTCGTTCGAGAAAGTCTCGTGCGTGATGCCGATCAGCGCGAGATCTTTCCTGATCTCCGCCATCATCACGCCGACGGCGAATTCGCGGATGGGCGCGAGCCATTCGCCCTCATCCTTGCCGAGCCATTTTTTGCCGTCGCGCGCGGCGAGCGCCTGCCCGACGTCCTTCATATATTCGCCCGGATAAAGGCCTTCGGGGATTGCGCCGATGTCCTCGCCCAGCGCCTCGCGGTAACGCAAATGCGTGGTGCGCGCCAGAACATCCACCTGCGTGCCGGCGTCGTTGAAATAATATTCGCGCGTCACGTCGTAGCCCGCTTTTTCGAGCAGCGCGGCCAGCGCGTCGCCGATCACCGCGCCGCGGATGTGGCCTGCGTGCATCGGCCCCGTCGGGTTGGCGGAAACATATTCGATATTGACCTTCTCATGCGCGCCCATCGCGCTGTCGCCGTAGGCCGCGCCGCATTTCAGGATATCCAGCACGACCGACGCCCACTCGGTATTGACGAGGCGGAAGTTGACGAAGCCCGGCCCCGCGACGGAGGCCTCGGCGACGCTCTGGATGGATTTCAGCTTCTGCGTCAGCGTTTCGCCGAGCTGGCGGGGATTTTTGCCCGCGGGCTTGGCCAGCACCATCGCCGCGTTGGTCGCCATGTCGCCATGCGCGGCCTCGCGCGGCGGCTCGACCTTGACGCGCGTCATGTCGAGACCGGCAGGCAGTTCGCCCGCTTTGACCATGTCTTCCAGCACGCGGCAGACTTCCCGCTGATAACGGGTGAAAATGTTCATCGGATCACCTGATAGGCGTCGAACATTTCCTTGTGCTCCAGAATGGCCAGACGGTCGGTCATGCTGGCGATATAATCCGCGACGCAGCGCGCGCGCCATGTCTCCGGCTTCCAGCCCCCGGGCGTGTCCTCGGCGCGGCTGAGCCATTCCGTCGGCAGGCAGCGGCGGTTCGCCATGAAGGCGCCGAACAAATCCTGCACGACGCGGAACGTCTTGATGCGCTCGCGGCTGACGCGGGGATGGCGGTAGAACCGCGCCCAGAGGAATTCGCGCAAACTGCCGTCGCGCTTTTTCATCGTGTCGGACATCGAAACGCTCGCGGTTTTCGCGTGGCGGATGTCGTCGGCGCAATCGGGGTTCAGCGCGCCGATGCGGCGGCGGCTTTCGGCCAGCACGTCGAGGACATAGGTTCCCATCACGTCGCGCACGACTTCCTGCTCGATCAGCTTTTCTTCCGTATCCGGATATTCCTTGCGCTTCTTGAGGATGATCTCGCGCACCCAGTCCACGTCTTCGAGGTCATGGAGAGTGAAAAGCCCCGCCATCAGGCCGTCGTCGAGATCATGGCTGTTATAGGCGATGTCGTCCGCCAATCCGGCGATCTGCGCCTCGACGCCGGCGTAAGTGTCGAGCATCAGGTCCATCTCGTCCTTGAGGCTTCCGAGCGTGATCTCGAATTTGGTCTTCTTGCCTTTTTTGATCACCGGCCCGTTGTGCTTGGTCAGTCCTTCGAGGGATTCCCACGAGAGGTTGAGGCCGTCGAAGTGCGGATACTTCCGCTCCAGCAGCGTCACGACGCGCAAGGTCTGGTCGTTGTGGTCGAAGTTGCCGTACGGCTCCATGCATTCCTTCAGCGCGTCCTCGCCCACGTGCGCGAAGGGCGTGTGGCCGAGGTCGTGCGCCAGCGCGCAGGTTTCGGCGAGATCCTCGTCCGCATGCAGCAACCGTGCGAGCGACCGCGCCACCTGCGCCACCTCGATGCTGTGGCTGAGGCGCGTGCGGTAATGGTCGCCCTCGTGGTAGACGAACACCTGCGTCTTGAATTTCAACCGGCGGAACGCGGCGGAGTGGATGATGCGGTCACGGTCCCTTTCAAACGCGCCGCGCGTCTTGCTCGGCACTTCAGGGTACAAACGCCCGCGGCTGTCCTCCGGCCTTGCCGCGTAAACGGCCAGACCGTCATCGGCGATATACTCCCGCAGGTCGTCTTTTGGTACGGATTTCAGAACGTTAGGCCTTGATGTCTTTGCCTGTTTCAGCTTGCCGCGCGCGGCCATGAAAAAACCTCTCGAATATTCTTGATTTGCAAGGATTTTAAACCATATTATCGCTCCCATATAAAGGAAAAAAAGCCATGACGACAGATTCGAATATGACAATCTCTGACAGCGCCGTCGCGCGCCTGACCGCCATGCGCGTCCAGCAAGACAATCCGGACCTGCTCCTGCGCGTGACCGTGCTCGGCGGCGGCTGCGCGGGCTTCAAGTATCAGCTTGATTTCGATGATAAAAAAGAGGACGGCGACCGCGTTTTCCGCGATACCGTGGTGACCGACGCGGATTCCCTGCCCTTCCTGCAGAACGCCGAAATCTACTTTGAAACCAGTCTGATGGGCGCGGCCTTCAAGATCAAAAACCCCAACGCCGCCTCGTCCTGCGGCTGCGGCAAGTCGTTTTCGACGAAGATGTAGAGGCCGCCCGATGAACCCCCATGCGGTCCTGACCCTGCCCCGCAACACGCAAGGCCGCGATTTCATCGTCGGGGACATCCACGGCGCTTACGACCTCCTGCGCGGCTGCCTGAAGAAGGCGGGCTTCGACCCGTCCAAAGACCGCCTGATCTCGGTCGGGGATCTCATCGACCGCGGGCCGCGGTCGCCCGACTGCCTATGGTTTTTACGGCAGCCCTGGTTCTTCGCCGTTCGCGGCAATCACGAGCAGATCTTCCTCGGCCTTGATCCAGACCTGAAGGACGGGAAAACGCTCAAAACGATCCGCAACGACTTCATCGGCCTGAAATGGGTGACAAGCCAGCCGCGTGAAACGCTGGACGCACTCCGCGCAGCGTTCGGCCGCCTGCCGCTGGCCATCGAAATAGAAACGGATGCGGGGCTTGTCGGCTGCGTGCATGCGGACATTCCCGAAGGCATGGAGTGGCATACATTCAAGCAGCAACTGATCGCGGAAGATCCGCGCACGGTCAAGGCCGCGCTCTGGGACATCCGCAGGATACTGGCGGGCGACGGCTCGGGCGTCGAAGGCGTCACGCGGGTGTTTTTCGGGCATTACGAGGTGGAGAACGGGGCGCGCCGGCTCGGCAATTGCTTTTATATCGACACCGGCGGCGTGCGGGCGCTCGAAACCAAGAAGAAGCCGTCGCTCCGCAAGCATTTCATGACCGTCTGCAACGTCACGGCCGATGCGCGCGCCATCGTCGCAAAGCCAAGGCGCACATCGAAGATGAATGTGGTTTTAAACTGCAAATAATTGATGTTAATGGTCGGAGTGCGGGGATTCGAACCCCGGGCCTCTTGCTCCCGAAGCAAGCACTCTACCAGGCTGAGCTACACTCCGACGCCTTCGGGAGAAGCCACTCTTTTACACTGTTTTCAGAAAGTTTCAAGTCCGAATTAAGCCCTGAAAAGCCTTAATAATCCCGGTCGACGGCGAAAACGATCAGGTCTTCGAGATGCCCGCGCAACGGAGAGCCCCCCACCGCGGCCAGCGCGGCGATGCCCTGTTCCGCGTAGCGCCGCGCCTCGGCAAGCGATTCTTCCAGCGCGTCGTGCCGCGCCAGTATCGCGCAGGCTTGGGCGAAATCCGCGTCCGACTGTTCCATATCGCCGATGCAGCGGCTCCAGAATTTTCTTTCCGCCGCGTCCGCGCGGGCGATGGCGCGGATCACGGGGAGCGTCATCTTGCCTTCCTTGAAGTCGTCGCCGAGCGACTTTCCGAGGCGCTCGCGCCTGGCGGCGTAATCCAGCACGTCGTCCGCGATCTGGAAGGCCATGCCGAGGTTCATGCCATAGTTCCGCAAGGCGGCGCATTCTTCGGCGCCGCGCTCCGCCACGACTGCGCCCACTTCGCAGGCGGCGGCGAAAAGCTCGGCCGTTTTGGCGGCGATGACGCGCTTGTAATGGGCTTCGTCCGTCCCGATGTCGTTCACCGCCGCGAGCTGCAGCACTTCGCCCTCCGCGATCACCGCCGACGCGCCTGACAAAATACGCAGCACTTCGAGCGAGCCGTCCTCCGTCATCAATTGAAAGGCGCGGCTGAAGAGGAAATCGCCGACCAGCACCGCCGCTTCGTTGCCGAACAGCGCGTTGGCGGAAGAGCGCCCGCGCCGCTGGTCGCTGGCATCGACGACATCGTCGTGCAGCAGCGTGGCGGTATGGATGAATTCGACGCAGGCGGCCAGCCTGTGCTGCCGCGTGCCTTCATAGCCGAACAGCGCCGCCGACGCGAGCGTCAGCAAAGGCCGGATGCGCTTGCCGCCCGCCGCGATCAAATGTCCGGCCAGTTCGGGGATCAGCGTGACTTCCGACTGCATACGCTGCATGATCAGCGCGTTGACTGCCTGCAGGTCCGTTTGCAGCAAATTCGTCATCGCGCCTAAAGGGTTTGCGGGCGGCGCGGCTTGGATCGGTCGGTTGGTCAGCGGCATCTGCATGCTGTTGTTATAGCAAGAAATACAAAGTAAAATACACAAATAATGAGCAAGGACATAAACATTATCGAAACGACACTGCTGCGCGGACGGGTGCAATTGCTCCAGCCGAAACAGGGGTTTCACGCCTCGATCGACAGCGTGTTCCTCGCGGCGGCGGTGGCGGTGAAGGACCGGGCGCAGGTGCTGGATGTCGGCTGCGGGGTCGGGTCGGCGGGGTTCTGCGTGATGGCGCGGAACAAAACCATATCGCTCACGGGGATTGACGTTCAGCCGGAGCTCGTTGACCTCGCGCACCAGAACGCCGCGCTCAACGGCTTCGAAGACCGCTGCCGCTTTTTTCAGGGCGATATCCGCTCAGAAAAACATATTGAAGACAATAGTTTCAACAATGTTCTTATGAATCCGCCTTATCTTGAAGGCGGCGCGCACACCCCCTCGCCCGAAAAGATCAAGGCAACCTCGCATGGCGAAGGCGCGAGCGGCGCACGGCTTGCCGACTGGGTGAAGTACGCCCACAAAAAACTCAGGCAGGGCGGGCATTTAACCATGATTCACCGCGCCGACAGGCTGGATGACGTCATCATGGAGCTGGAGAAAAAACGCTGGTTCGGCAGCCTTGTGGTGTTTCCGCTCCTTTCGCACGCCGGAGAAGATGCAAAACGCGTTATTATTCAGGCGCGTAAAGAACGATATGCACCTTTTATCTTAAGATGCGGCATGGTGGTGCACAAGGCGGGCGGCAAGTACGCGGCGGAGGCCGAGGCCGTGTTGAGCGATGCGGCCGCGATTGACATCTGAATATGCCATTCCGTTTTTTAGACGAAGGCCGCCGGCGCTTGTTCAGGGCGGCGGGCGCTTATGACGGCATCGATGATCCCCGCTTCAAGCAGGGACGACGATCGGGACGAAACGCTCCCGCGCCCCGCCGGAAAATATTCACTTGTTCAATAACCTGCCCCGCAGCAAGGCCTGCCGGGCGGCTTTCGCCTGAAGCCTGTCTTTCCCCCCATCA
>JAGXAX010000080.1 GCA_018971405.1 Alphaproteobacteria bacterium
CGTGTCATGCTCGATCTTTACGGGCCCTGAAAATTTAATGGGATAAGAGCCATGAACGACCTTGAGAAATTCGAACAGCGCCAGAGCGAAAAGCTGGCGGCAGCACAGAAAAAAATTCCCGACTTCGCCCCCGGCGACACCGTCCGCGTCAACGTGAAGATCGTTGAAGGCAGCGGCGACAAGGAAAAGACCCGCCTGCAGGCCTATGAAGGCGTCTGCATCGCGCGCGGCGGCAAGGGCCTCAACCAGAGCTTCACGGTGCGCAAGATCTCCTACGGCGAAGGCGTCGAGCGCGTGTTCCCGCTCTACAGCCCGAGCATCGACAGCATCGAGCTCGTCCGCCGCGGCACCGTGCGCCGTTCCAAGCTCTATTACCTGCGCGATCGCAGCGGCAAATCCGCCCGCATCACCGAGCGCACCGATTCTTATGAACAGGACAGCACCACAGACGCCGTCAAGGCGCCTGCGGCGGCTGAAAAGAAAGCAGCAGTCGGTTAATCTTTCTTACATAATCCCAAAGCAGCGGCCTCTGTCAAAAGAGGCCGTTTTGCTTTATAAATGGTGGCTCAGAAATCAGAAAAGGGATCAAGAGCCATGTCAAAACCGCGCACCCTGTTCGAGAAAATCTGGGACAGCCACGTCGTCCGTACGGGTGAAGACGGCTCCTGCATTCTCTATATCGACCGCCATCTCGTGCATGAGGTCACCAGCCCGCAGGCTTTCGAAGGCTTGCGCATGAGCAACCGCCGCGTGCGCCGCACCGACGCAACGCTCGCCGTCGCCGACCACAACGTACCGACCTCCGACCGCTCGGCTGGCATCAAGGACGCGGAAAGCCGTGTGCAGGTCGATGCGCTCACAAAGAACGCCAAAGACTTCGGCGTGAAACTCTTCGACATGAACGACAAGCGTCAGGGCATCGTCCACGTCATCGGGCCGGAACAGGGCTTCACCCTCCCCGGCACGACCATCGTTTGCGGCGACAGCCACACCGCGACCCACGGCGCGTTCGGCGCGCTGGCATTCGGCATCGGCACGTCCGAGGTCGAGCATGTGCTCGCCACGCAGACGCTCCAGCAAAAACCCGCAAAAAACATGCGCATCACCGTGACCGGCAAACTCCCCGAGGGCGTGACGGCGAAAGACGTGATCCTGGCCATTATCGGCAAGATCGGCACCGCCGGCGGCACAGGGCATGTGCTGGAGTTCGCGGGCGAAGCAATCAAATCCCTGTCGATGGAAGGCCGCATGACCGTCTGCAACATGGCAATCGAGGCGGGCGCGCGCGCCGGGTTGATCGCACCGGACGAAACCACCTTTGCCTATCTCAAAGGACGTCCGATGGCGCCGAAAGGCGCGGAATGGGACAAGGCCGTCGCCGTCTGGAAGACGCTGCCCTCCGACGCGGGCGCGACGTATGACAAGGAAGTAACGCTCAACGCCGCCGACATCATCCCGCAAGTGACATGGGGCACCAGCCCCGAAGCCGTCGCCCCCATCACGGGGCATGTGCCAGACCCCGCCAAGCTGCCCGACGGCGACAAAAAGGCCGCCATGACCCGCGCGCTTGAATATATGGGCCTGACGCCGAACGAAAAGCTGACCGATGTGAAGATCGACAAAGTCTTCATCGGCTCCTGCACCAATTCGCGCATCGAGGATCTCCGCGCTGCCGCCGCGATCGCCAAAGGCCGCAAAGTCGCCGCGGGCGTTTACGCGATGGTCGTGCCCGGCTCCGGCCTTGTCAAAGAACAGGCGGAACAGGAAGGCTTGGATAAAATCTTCAAAGAGTCCGGCTTCGACTGGCGCGAGCCCGGCTGCTCGATGTGCCTTGCGATGAACGCCGACAAGCTCGAACCCGGCGAGCGCTGCGCCGCCACCTCGAACCGCAACTTTGAGGGCCGCCAAGGGCGCGGCGGACGCACGCACCTGATGAGCCCCGCCATGGCCGCCGCCGCCGCGGTGACGGGGCACTTGACCGACGTGAGGGAGCTAACGTAATGCAAAAATTCACCATCCTCAAAGGCATCGCCGCGCCGCTGCCCGTGCCCAACGTCGATACGGACAAGATCATCCCCAAGCAATATCTCAAGACCATCGAGCGCACGGGGCTGGGGAAATATCTTTTCGATGAAATCCGTTTTACATCCGACCGCAAAGAGATTCCGGATTTCGTGCTGAACAAAGAACCCTATCGCCATGCGAAAATCCTCGTCGCGGGGGAGAATTTCGGCTGCGGCTCGTCGCGGGAACACGCGCCGTGGGCACTGCTCGATTTCGGCATCCGCTGCGTGATCGCGCCCTCTTTCGCCGACATCTTCTACAATAACTGCTTCAAGAACGGCATTCTGCCCCTGAGCCTCCCCGCGGGCGACGTCGCGGCGCTGATGAAGGCGGCTGAAGCGCAGAAAGAGATCACCGTCGATCTTCCGGCGCAAAAAGTGGAAGGCTTTTCGTTCGACATCGACGCGTTCCGCAAACACTGCCTGATCGAGGGGCTGGACGACATCGGCCTGACACTCGAACACGCGCCAGACATCACTGCATTCGAAAAACAACAGAGGGGAAGCCAGCCCTGGCTTTATCAAGCATGAAAAACATCGTCCTCCTGCCTGGCGACGGGCTCGGCCCCGAAGTGATGGCGGAAGCCGTCCGCGTCATCGGCTGGTTCAATGATAATTTCGACACCAAGATCGAAGCCGAGCAAGGCGATATCGGCGGCGGCTCGTATGACAAGCACGGCACGCCGCTCTCCGACGCCACGCTGGACAAATGCCGCAAAGCCGACGCCGTGCTGCTCGGCGCGGTCGGCGGGCCGAAGTGGGACAAGGTCGATTACGCGCTCCGCCCCGAAGCGGGCCTCTTGAAACTCCGCAAAGAGCTTGATCTTTTCGCCAACCTCCGCCCCGCGAAGGTGTTTGACGCGCTGATCGGCGCCTCGACGCTCAAACCCGAAGTGGTCAAAGGGCTTGATATTCTCATCGTGCGCGAGCTCACCGGCGGCGTTTACTTCGGCGAGCCGCGCGGCATCGAGAAACTGCCCAACGGAGAACGCCGCGGCGTCAACACCCAGGTCTACACAACGCATGAAATCATCCGCGTCGCGCGCGTGGCGTTCGAGCTCGCCCGCAAACGCAATAAAAAAGTCACTTCCTGCGAGAAAGCCAACGTGATGGAATCCGGCAAGCTGTGGCGCGAGGAAGTGACCGCGCTGCACGCGAGTGACTACAAAGACGTGCAGCTCTCCCACATGTACGCCGACAACTGCGCGATGCAACTCCTGCGCAACCCGTCGCAGTTCGACGTCATCGTCACCGACAACCTCTTCGGAGATATTTTGTCCGACGAAGCATCGATGCTCACCGGCTCGCTCGGCATGCTGCCGTCGGCGTCGCTCGGCGCGGTCAGGCCGGACGGAAAACGCGCCGCACTCTATGAGCCCATCCACGGTTCCGCGCCCGACATCGCGGGCAAGAACGTCGCCAACCCGCTCGCCACCATTTTGAGCGCCGCTATGATGTACCGCTACTCATTCAATCTTTCTAAAGAAGCCGACCTGCTGGAAGCGGCGGTCGAGGGCGTTCTCGCCAAAAACCTCCGCACCGCCGATATCATGTCCGAAGGATGCAGGAAACTTTCCACCTCCGACATGGGCGCGGCTGTGATCGCGGAGCTTGACGCGCTGAAACCCAAGATGGCGGCGCGCGCATGACGGCCCTCCTGTCCAATTCAGACGTCATCTTCATCCTCATGTCCGTCGGCTTTTACGGGCTGATCTACGAGGCCGCCATGCCGGGCGGCATACTGCCCGGCATCACCGGCGCGATATGCCTGATGCTGTGGATTTTCGCGCTCAACGGCATGCCGGTCAATTACGCCGGGGTCCTGCTGATGGTCCTCGGCATCGGCGGCATGACGGCGGAAGCCTTTTTCAAGTCGCGCGGGTTCCTGGCGTTTGCCGGCGCTCTCTGCTTCGCCGCGGGCGGTAAGATTTTCATTCCCGCCGGCGCGCCCGCCCATCCCGTCTCCCTGTGGCTGGTCGGCGGCATGACGCTCGTCAGCCTCGTCGTCCTGTCGCTGGGGCTGAAAACGGCCTTGCGTACCAGAAAACGCGCCGTCTCGACCGGCGCGGAAGGGTTGCGCGGCACGGCGGGCGAAGTCGTCAGCTGGAGCGGCGCGAAAGGCGAAGTGCGCGCCGCCGGCTCCGTCTGGAAGGCGCGTAGCGAAACGGCTTACGCGCTTGAAAAAGGCGTGCGCGTGAAGATCCGCGACATCGACGGACTTTGCCTCATCATCGAACCCGCAACCAAGGAGTGACCTTCATGGCCGAATTCGCCCTGCCGCTCGTCTTTCTTCTCATCTTCATGCCTTATGTCTTCCGCGTGCTGCCGGAATACCAGCGCGGCGTGATCTATACCCTCGGCCGCTCCTCGCCTCCCAAAGGGCCGGGGCTGATCTTCCTCCTGCCCGCGATCCAGCGGATGGTGCGCGTCGACATGCGCGTGCAGACGATGAACGTGCCGTCGCAGGACGTCATCTCGCGCGACAACATCTCCGTCAAGGTCAACGCCGTGATGTACTACCGCGTCGTCGACGCCGACAAGGCCATCAACCAGGTGCAGGACTTCAACCGCGCGACGTCGGAGCTGTCGCAGACCACGCTCCGCGCCGTCCTCGGCAAGCATGAACTGGATGAAATGCTGAGCGAGCGCGACAAGCTCTCCACCGACATCCGCAACCTGCTCGACGAAAAGACCGAACACTGGGGCGTGAAGGTGGACAGTGTCGAGCTGAAAAACATCGACATCGACCCCTCCATGATCCACGCCATCGGGCGGCAGGCGGAGGCGGAACGCGAGCGCCGCGCCAAGATCATCAGCGCAGAGGGCGAGCAGCAGGCCGCCGACAAGCTGGTCGAGGCGGCGCAAAAGCTCGCGACCGACCCCGGCGCGATGCAACTGCGCTATCTCGCGGCCGTGCAGGACATGGCCGACGACAAGACCAAGACCATCCTTCTGCCGCTGCCGATGGAGATTCTCAAGCGGCTGATGTAAGCGACACCGATTCTTCAGGCGCCCCGCCTTGCGCATACCGCAGGCGGGGCGCATTTTTTTGATTTTGCAGGATAATTTTAGCTGGATTTATTATTGACATAATATAAATATCCTTATATCATCAACTGGTCGCAACTACCCGAACAGCTTTCAAGGAGCAGCCCCATGCCCGACGGAATCATCATCGCCAAAAACTCCATCCTCGTCGAAGTTCAGACCGGCCTGAAGCAGGCCATCAAAAAAACCGGCGGCGCGCAGGGCAAGGGCGTCGAACTGGCCGAGCTCGCGCGCGAACTGCGCAAGTGCGAAAAGGCGATCGCCGAACAGGATTTCACCGGCATCGTCGGCGCGCAAAGCCCTCTCCTGGCGGAAACGCAGCAGACGCTGCTTCTGGCCTTCAACGCCGCCGCGGGCAACGACAACGCCGCGCTCATCGCCCTGTCCAAGGAGTTGCGCCATTACGAAAAGATCATCAACAAGCCGGCGAAATCCGCTTCCAAGCCCGCGCCCTGAAGCCTTCAGGGTTTCAGGCTTTCACGCACCGCCTTCACGCATTTTTTCACCAGACGCGGATTGTCGCGGATGCCGCGGCTGAACTCCAACTGCACACCCTGCCCGCTGCGGTTGCGGTTGCAGATGTTTTGCGGGTTTTTGCCGCCCTGATATTTGTGGCTGTTATCGGCAACCGCGCGCACGCCCGCCTTGTTGAAAGCCGCCTTGAGCTTCGACTCCAGCTTCTTGTCGCGCGCGCTCATGTAGACGACGGGCTCGGGCGTCTGGCAGCCGTGGATGGTCACCGTCACCTCCGCCCGCGACAGGAGATCAAGGCAGCGCGGCTCGTCGAAATGCGTGCTCGTCACATGCAGCTCCGCGAACGCATCGTCCTTCAGCCCCTCGAAAACGTAGAAACTGTGCTTGCGTCCGGCGATGGCCGCGGCCATTTCGCCGGTGCTCCATTCCATCCGTCCGCCGTGCGGCGCGACGATCGCCACGGCACTGCCGTGCGCTTCGCGGACGACGATGGCGTAGTCCTCGCCCTCTTTGGCATGGCGCGCCAGTTCGGAGAAATTCCTGAATTTGTCCATGGGGCGACTCCCTGTTGAAACAGCAGGGAAGAAGGCTACAGGGGTTTTAATATTATGTCAATGACAATTCAGGTCTTTGATTTTGGCCTGCGTCTTTTGGTAGAGCGGGCCCGCGTCGCCGGGGAAATCTTTGTGGATCTGCTGCAGCGAGAGGCAGGCGTCGTCATGCCGGTTCATTTTGTCGAGCGACAGCCCGAGCTTGTAAAGACTGTCCTCCGCCTTGCCGCTCTTGGGATATTTCTGATATCCCTCCGCAAAGGTGCGGGCGGCGTCCTTGTATTTGGCTTGCGCGTAGTAAATCTCGCCCAGCCAGTATTCGGCGTTGGCGCAGAGGGGATTGTCCGGGTATTTCTGCATGAACGTCTTGAACTTCGTCTCGGCGTCGGCGTACTTGCTGCCGCGCACGTCGGCGAAGGCGCTCTCATAGAGGGTTTGCGGCGCGGCGTCGCCGCCGAGCGTGCCCAGCGTGCCGCTTTGCCCCGGAGCCGCTGCGGGCGTTGCCGAAGAAGAAGATAAAGATGATGGCGAAGAAGACGGCGGCGCGACGGTGCTGTCGGTCGCCGCCGGCTGCGCGTTCTGCGAGAGCTGCCGGAAGCGCTCGTCCGTGTCCGACTGCATGCGGTCGACGCGATCGGTGAGCTGCTGGAGCTGGAAGCCGAGTTTTTCCACCTGTCCCGTCAATGTCTGCTGGGCGCTTTGCAGCGCGCTCAACTGCGAGTAGAAATCCGACACCGCGGCGGGATTCAGCCCGCCGCCGGAAGCCCCCTGCGCCGGAGCCGCGCCGGAAGACTCCAGCGCCGCAGCATTCGC
>JAGXAX010000081.1 GCA_018971405.1 Alphaproteobacteria bacterium
GGAAACACGCGACCGCATGGCGCAGGTGAAAGACGCCTACATCCGCGAGCGCCTGCACGATATCGAAGACCTGAGCCACCGCCTGCTCAGCCATCTGGGGCAGCGCGGCGAAGGGCGGGCGCATGCGCAACTGCCGGCGGAGATCATCCTCGTGGCGCCGACGCTCGGCCCCGCGGCGCTGCTCGACTACGGCGACCGGCTGAAGGGCGTGGTGCTGGAAAAGGGCGGATATTCCAACCACGTGGCGATCGTGGCGCGGTCATTGGGGATACCGGTCGTCGGGCAGTGCGAGGACGCGCTCTCCTTCGCCCGTGACGGCGACCACATCATCGTTGACGGCGACCGCGGCGACGTCTATCTCCGCCCGTCGCAGTACGAGATTGAGCTTTATACGCGCAGCCTCGAGGCGCGCGCCAGCCGCGCCCATATGTACCGCCATTTGCAGCAGCAAGGCCAGCCCGTCACCAAAGACGGGGTGAAGGTCTCGGTACAGATGAACGCGGGGCTGCTGTCGGAAGTCGCGTCGGTCGCCGCGACCGGCGCGGATGGCATCGGGTTGTTCCGCACCGAGCTCTCCTTCATGGGCTGGAAGAAATATCCGCTGGTCGTGACGCAGGCCGAGCTTTACGGCAAGGTGATGGACCGCCTTGGCGACAAGCCGGTCGCCTTCCGTACGCTCGACATCGGCGGCGACAAGCCGCTGCCCTATTTCAAGGCGCCGTTCGAGGAAAACCCCGCGCTCGGCTGGCGGGCGGTGCGTATCGGCATGGACCGGCCCGCCGTCCTGCGCACGCAGTTCCGCGCCTTCATCCGCGGCGCGCGGGGGCGCGACCTCAAGGTCATGCTGCCGATGGTGGCAGAGGTGGCGGAATTCGACCGCGCCCGCGCCCTGCTGGAGATGGAAAAAGACCGCGCCCGCAAGAGCGGCATGCCCGTGCCGGAGAAGATCGAGCTCGGCGTGATGCTCGAAGTGCCGTCGCTTTTGTGGCAGCTCGACACGCTGTTGCAGACGGCCGATTTCGTCTCCGTCGGCACCAACGACATGATCCAGTACCTCTACGCGGCGGACAGGGGCAACGATTTCATGCGCGGGCGGTACGATTCCCTCTCGCCCGCCATGCTGCGCGTGCTGAAGTTCATCGCCGACCAGTGCCGGAGCGCCGGCGTGCCGGTCAGCGTCTGCGGGGAGATGGCAGGGCAGCCGCTGGAGGCCATGGTCCTGATCGTGCTGGGGTATGAGAATCTGTCGGTGACGGCGCCGCAGGTCGAGGCCGTCAAAATGATGATCCCGACCCTTGATACGGGGCTGCTTCTGCCGTATCTTGAGCAGCTTATGAAATCCCGCGAGCATTCGCTGAGGGAGCGCCTGCTGTCGTTTGCACACGACCATCGGGTGCATATTACGCAAGACATTTGAAAGAAATCATTCGGGGAAGAAAATTATGGCCGAACGCAAAAAAGCAAAACAAGCCGATGTCGCCGCCCGTCAGGAACCGGTTCCGGTCGGCGCGGCCCTGCGCGCGGCGCGGCTGGAAAAGAAACTGGAGATCGACGACGTCTCCCACGCCATCAACATCCGCGCCGCCCAGGTGCGGGCGATCGAGGAGAACGACATTTCGGCCCTGCCCGGCATGACCTATGCCGTGGGGTTCGTGCGTTCTTACGCGAACTTTCTCGGCATGAACGGCGCGGAGATCGTGCACCGCTTCAAGGCCGAGCAGGGGCACGAGCAGCCGCAGGCCGACCTCAAGTTTCCCGAGCCGATCGCGGAAAGCCGCGTGCCGACGCCGGTCATGGCGGGCGTCGGCGCTTTTCTGGCGGTGATCCTGCTGGTGGGCTGGACGATCTATTCCAACATGCACGACGCCGACAAGGCGGCGACGCAGGTGCCGCCCGCGCCGGTCGTGGCGGGCATCGCGGGGGCGACGCCGCCCGCGCCTGCACCTGCCGTTTCCCCCGCTCCCGCGGCCGCGCAAACGGCGGTTTCTCCGGCGGTGACGCCGGCGGCCAATGCCGCGCCCGCCGCCGGTTCCGCTTCGCCGCCGGCTCCGGCGACGACGATAGCGGCGCCGACGCCCGCCATGCCCGTCAAGGTGGCGGCGGAGGACAAAATGCCCGTCGCGGCGGATAAAACGCCGCCCGCGAAAACGGAGCAGGCCGGCGTGGAACAGGCTGCAGCCGTGCCCGCAGCGGCGGCGCCCGTCGTCAAACCCGCGCCGAAGAAGAAAAAAGAGGCCGTCATCCGCGTCCGCGCGCCGAAGAGCCGCGTCACGCTCCGCGCCGCCGCGGCGAGCTGGGTGCAGATCAGCAACGCGCAAGGCGCGGTCATCTACAGGAAGGTGCTGCGTCAGGGCGAGCAATACGACGTGCCGGAACAACCGGGCCTCGTGCTGGACACGGCCAACGCGGGCGGGCTGGAGGTGTTCGTCGACGGCAAGCGCGTGCAGAATCTCGGCGGCGACGGAGAAATCCTGCGCGGCATAGACCTCGACCCGAAATCGCTTAAAATCAAGCGCGAGGCGATACGAGGTTAAGATGTCTTACGCTGTCCGCCCTTACCGTCAAATCCAGCGCCGCAAGTCGCGGCAGATCATGGTCGGCCGCGTACCCGTCGGCGGCGACGCGCCGATCACCGTGCAGTCCATGACCAACACGCTCACCGCCGACGCGGCGGCGACGGTCGCGCAGATCCACGCGATGGAAAAGGCGGGCGCGGATATCGTGCGCGTGTCCTGCCCCGATGAAGCCTCGACCAAAGCCTTAAAGGAAATCGTGAAGCGGGTCTCCGTGCCGGTCGTGGCGGATATCCATTTTCATTACAAACGCGCGATTGAATCGGCCGAGGCGGGCGCGGCCTGCCTGCGCATCAATCCCGGCAATATCGGCTCGGACGAGCGGGTAAAGGAAGTCATCAGGGCGGCGAAAGACCACAACTGCGCGATCCGCATCGGCGTCAACGCAGGGTCGCTCGAAAAGGATTTGCTTGAACAATTCGGCGAGCCCTGTCCGGAGGCGATGGTGGCCTCCGCCCTCCGGCATATCAAAATCCTCGAAGACCACGACTTCTTCAATTTCAAGATCAGCTGCAAGGCCTCCGACGTGTTTCTCGCCGTCGCCGCCTACCAGCAACTGGCCGAGGCCTGCGACTATCCCCTGCATATCGGCGTCACCGAGGCGGGCGGCTTGCGCTCCGGCACGGTGAAATCCTCCATCGGCATGGGCAACCTTTTATGGGCGGGCATCGGCGACACCATCCGCGTGTCGCTCTCCGCCGATCCGGTGGAAGAGGTGCGCGTCGGATTCGACATG
The DNA here is from genome assembly GCA_018971405.1 of Alphaproteobacteria bacterium. Taxonomy (GTDB): domain Bacteria; phylum Pseudomonadota; class Alphaproteobacteria; order Micavibrionales; family UBA2020; genus PALSA-926. The sequence continues at coordinate 3,310 of JAGXAX010000081.1, forward strand.
CTGAAGGCTTTGGGTCTGCGCCACCGCGGCGTCAACGTGATTTCCTGCCCCTCCTGCGCGCGCCAGCAGTTCGACGTCATCGAGACGGTGCGCGTGCTCGAGGAGCGCCTCGCGCATATCGCGACGCCGATGACGGTCTCGGTGATCGGCTGCGTCGTCAACGGCCCGGGCGAGGCGCTGATGACGGACATCGGCTTCACCGGCGGCGGACGCGGCACGCATCAGGTCTACATCAAGGGCCAGCCACACCATCGTTTGCAGAACGAGGATATCGTCCAGCACATGGTCGCGCTAGTGGAAGAAAAGGCCGCCGAAATCGAAAAATCAAAAGCGCAGAACGCGGCTTAAAGGCTCCCATGTCGCTTGACCGCAAACTCGACCAGGTGTTGAGCCGTTTTCAGGAGATCGAAGCGCTGATGGCGGCGGGCGACCTGCCGTCGGAGCAGTTCACGAGGCTCTCGCGCGAATACGCCGACATGACGCCGCTGGCGGAAAAGATCCGCGCCTTCAAGAAAGCCAAAGCCGAAATGAAGGATCTCGAGGAACTGATGGCAGGCGGCGACAAAGAGATGAAAGCGATGGCCGGGCAGGATTTCTACGCCCTGAAAGAACGGCTGCCGCAATTCGAGCGCGACATCCAGATGGCGCTGCTGCCCAAGGACGTCGACGACGCGAAGAACGCCATCCTCGAAATCCGCGCCGGCACGGGCGGCGACGAGGCGGCGCTGTTCGCGGGCGACCTTCTCAACATGTATAAAAGATACGCCGCCGTGCGCGGCTGGCAGTTCGAGGTGATGGAAATATCCGGGAGCGACCTCGGCGGCATCAAGCAGGTGGTGGCCGAAGTGTCGGGACGCGACGTCTTCTCGCGCCTCAAGTTTGAATCCGGCGTGCACCGCGTGCAGCGCGTGCCGGCGACGGAGGCCTCGGGACGCGTGCATACGTCGGCCGCGACCGTCGCCGTACTGCCGGAGGCCGAAGAAGTGGACATGGACATCAAGAACGAGGATTTGCGCATCGACGTCTTCCGCGCGGGCGGAGCGGGCGGACAGCATGTCAACAAGACAGAGTCCGCCGTGCGCATCACGCATATCCCGACGGGCGTCGTCGTCGTCATGCAGGATGAAAAATCCCAGCACAAGAACAAGGCCAAGGCGCTGAAGATCCTCCGCTCGCGGCTTTACGAGGCGCGGCGCGAGAAGCTGGCGAGCGAACGCGCCGCCGACCGCAAGGAGCAGGTCGGCTCCGGCGACCGGTCGGAGCGCATCCGCACCTACAATTTCCCCCAAGGCCGCGTGACCGACCACCGCATCAACCTCACGCTCTACAAGATCGACCGTGTCGTCAGCGGCGAATGCCTCGACGAAGTGATCGACCCGCTGATCGCCAATGATCAGGCGGAAAAGCTGGCGGAAGCCGCATGGTGAAGCCTTCCACCGTGCGCGACGTTCTGCTCGATGTGCAGGACAGGTTTTGCGCGGCAGACCTCGACACGCCGGAACTGGACGCCAGATTGCTGCTTCAGGCGGCGACGGGCCTCCGGCATGAAGACCTCATTCTGGAGGCCGCGCTCAGCGTGACCGATGAAGAACGCGGACGGCTGGAAGCGATGGTGGCGCGGCGGCTGAAGCATGAACCCGTCTCGCGCATTCTGGGGTCGCGCGCTTTCTGGAACGCGGATTTCAGGGTCACGCCCGACACGCTCGACCCGCGCGCGGATTCCGAAACGCTGGTCGAGGGCGTGCTGGGCCTTGCCGACAAGACAAGGCCGCTGACGATCCTCGATCTCGGCACGGGCACGGGATGCCTGCTTTTGTCACTGTTGCAGGAGCTGCCGCTGGCTACGGGGCTGGGGATCGACATCAGCGCCGGTGCCGTTGAAGCCGCCCGCGGAAATGCCGAATCGCTCGGTCTGACAAGCCGGTCTTATTTTATGAAAATAGATTGGAAAAAATTAACACCGTTAACTTTACACGACATCGTGATCAGCAACCCGCCCTATATCACGGCGGCGGAAATGGAGGCGCTCGCGCCGGAAGTGCGCGAATATGACCCGATTGCCGCGCTTTCCGGCGGCGCGGACGGGCTCGATTGTTATCGCGAGATCGCCGCGCTGCTGCCGCGCGCGTTGGCGCCACATGGTCTTCTTATCCTTGAAATCGGCGCGGCGCAGGCGGAGAGCGTCAAAGGAATCCTTGGCAGGGGCGGTCTCGCCGTGCTACAAACCCTGACCGATCTCGCTGGACAGGACCGCTGCATTATTGCACGATGGGCGAAGGCTTGAGACGGAGCGAAGTTCCTGCCATATGCGTGGAACGCAAATATAAACAAAAAAGTGAAGAAAAACAGGCATGAGACACAATCAGAACGCAAGGCGCATGCGCGGCGGTCGCGGGAACGGCCATAACGGCGGCGGCCACCACCACAACGGACAACCCGGCAGGCGCGTCAATCCCCGCGTTCAGACGTTCGACAGCAACGGCCCCGATGTGCGCATCCGCGGCACGGCCTACCAGATCAACGAAAAATACGTGACGTTGGCGCGCGACGCCACTTCGGCGGGGGACCGCGTTCTGGCCGAGAGCTATCTGCAGCACGCCGAACATTACCAGCGGTTCATCAACGAGATGACCGAGGAGATGAACCAGTACCAGCAGCAAAATCCGCAAAACCAGCCCCAGCCGCCGATCGACGACCATGGTGCCCAGCCGCCGGCTGACGGTCATGCCGCCGCGCCGGAAACGGCGAGAGAGAGCTTAAGCGACCTCGATCAGGGCTTTCTGGTCGGTCCGCGCAATGGCAACGGAAATGGCAGGGAAGAGGGCAATGCCGCGGACGGCGGCGAACAGCCGCGCCTGCATGACGGGCAGGGCCGCCGTGCCGCGCGTCGCGGCGGGGAATCCGAAGCGGTTTAGCCCTGTTCCTTTTTGCTTTTTAATGTGCTCCGCGTGCGTGCTATGATGATTATAGCAGGGGGTGCGCGCCATGGACTTCGAAAAATTCACCGAACGGTCAAAATCGGTCATGCAGGCGGCGCAGACGCTGGCGCTGCGCCACAATCACCAGTTTTTGCAGCCCGAGCACTTGCTGAAAGCGCTTCTGGATGACGACAGCAACGTTGTCAGGACGCTGCTCCGCGCGGGGGGCGGGCGCGTCGACGACATCATCTCCGGCACGGATGAGTTGATCGCGAAGCAGCCCTCCGTTGAAACGCAGAACCCGCAACTGCACTTGTCGCCGCTGACGGCCAAGGCGCTTGATCAGGCGGAACAGGCGATGAAAAAATCCGGCGATGCCTACGTGACGCTGGAAAGGCTGCTGCAGGGCATCACGCTCGTGCCGCAGGCCGACGCGGCGAAACTTCTGCAAAAATGCGGCGTCGGGGCGGAAAAGCTCAATCAGGCAGTCAACGAGATGCGCAAGGGCCGCACGGCGGACAGCGCCTCGAGCGAAGACCGGTTTGACGCGCTCAAAAAGTACGCCCGCGACCTCACGGAGGCGGCGCGGAACGGCAAGCTCGACCCCGTCATCGGCCGCGACGAGGAGATCCGCCGCGCGATACAGGTGCTGGCGCGGCGCACGAAAAACAATCCGGTGCTGATCGGCGAGCCGGGCGTCGGCAAGACGGCGATC
>JAGXAX010000082.1 GCA_018971405.1 Alphaproteobacteria bacterium
ATTATATTTCGTGCGCGTGGACTATTGATCAGAGCCCCAGGATATCCGCCTTCGTGCCGCCGACGGTCGTCATGACGTCATCGATCAATGTCGCCGGAACCTTCAACTCCCGCAGCGTCGCCTGCAAATGCCCCGCGACAAGGCCGAAATGTTTTTCGCCCAGGCCCTTTCCCTTCACCAGCCGCATGTGGGCGGCGCGCAGGCCTTTTCCGGCATATTTGTTAGGGCCGCCGAAGGCGTAGGTCATGAAATTGGCCTGATGCCGCGCCTGACGCTTCATGTCGACGCCGTCGAAAAACGGCTTCAACGCCGGATCGGCAAGGACTTTTTTGTAGAAGATATCGACGGCCGCCGTTACCGCAGCTTCACCGCCGAGACGCTCATACAGGCTCTGCTCAGGCACCGGCTCCCCCTTTACTTTTTTTTAGTGTCGTCCTGGATAAATTTATTGATTTCCGTTTCCAGCCTGATCGACATTTCCGCAAGGCCCTTGGCGGCATCGAGCGTCTGGTGAGAAGCCACGCCCGTCTCGCCCGCCGCTTTCTGCACGCCGGTGATGTTGTGCGACACCTCCGCCGTACCCGCAGCCGCCTGCTGAATGTTCTTGGCGATCTCGTTGGTCGCCGTCGTCTGCTCGCTGATCGAGTGCCTGACGCTGCCGGCGATCTCGTCGATCTGCGAGATCGTCTCGGTGATGCTCTTGATCGAGGTGACGGCGTGCTGCGTCTCGTTCTGGATTTCGGATATCTGCCTGGCGATCTCCTCCGTCGCCTTGGAGGTTTGCGAGGCGAGGCTCTTGACCTCGCTCGCAACGACCGCGAAGCCCTTGCCCGCGTCTCCCGCCCGCGCCGCCTCGATGGTGGCATTAAGCGCGAGCAGGTTGGTCTGCTCGGCGATGTCGGTGATCAAATCCACCACGGCGCCGATCTTGTTGGCGACCTCGCTCAGGCCCTGCACGGCCTTGTTCGCCGTCTGGGCGTTCTCGACGGCCTGCTTGGAGATCATCGCGGATTTTCTGACCTGTTCCGCCACCGTCTGGATGGTGTTGGTCAGCTCTTCCGCGGCAGCGGCGACCGTCTGCACATTCGACGACGCCTCTTCCGACGCGGCGGCGACGGAAGCGGACTGGCGCGACGTTTCCTCGGCCGCGGCGGAGAGCGACTGCGCCGTCGCCTGCAGTTCCGTCGAGGTGGAGGCGACGGTCTTGGTGACCTCGCGGACGTTGGAAGCGAGCTGGTGCTGCGCTGTCACGACGCTCCAGCTCACCATCGGCCCGACGTAATAGCCGCGGGAATCGACGATGGCGGCAACGTTCAGGTCGAGTTTTTCCGGCCCCACCGAAATCACCGAATGATAAGGCAGGTTTTTCGGGTCGCTCAAAATACTGCGCTGGTGCGCCGGCACCTTGTGGAACACGTCGATGCAGGTGCCGACGAGATCGGCAGCCTTGATAGGCAAAAGATGCTCGATGCTTTTCAGCGTTTTGAAGCTGGTCTGGTTGGCGAAGTTGATTTTGAATTCCTTCGGATCGCACATCATGACGTTGATCGGCATGAGATCGACCATCTGCTTCAGGTTCTCGCGCGCCGTCACGACCGACCACGAGAGCATCAGCCGGTGCAGCATCCTGCCTCTGTAAATGCCGTTGACGTTGAGCTCCAGCGCTTCGGGTCCGAGGCGGATGACCGTCGTATAAGGCAGGTTGCGCTCGTCGGACAGCAGGCGGCGCTGGTGCGCCGGATTCTTGTGGAAGATGTCGATGTTCTGCCCGACGATGTTGTCGCCGCTGACGCCGCGCGGCAAGAGATGCGTCAGGCTGTTCAGCGTGGTGACCGTGGTCTGGTTGGCGTAATCGATGATGAACGTTTTCGGGTCGCAGGTCATGATGTTGACCGGCGTCGCGTCGAGCATTTTCTGCTCTATGCTTTCCTTGGTGAAAAAGGATTTTTTCCTGCTGCCTTGCTGTACGACCGGATACGTCACGTAGAAATACTCCCCTGATGTTTGCCCCGTTTGGAATACAACCTAAAGATGTTTTGACTATCGCAGGTATAAGTTAAGAAATAAACAACTTAAAGAAGAAAAAATTATAAATATGCAATTTAAAATGGTTAATTTTTTCCGTCTGCGGCATCTTTTACTGGCTTTTTTTCGTAACCTGAGGGATAATGGAATTGCCAGCTTGCTGGCTATGACGATAAACGCGCTGCGGAATAGGCGAGACGGACCCGGGGGCGGTACCCGGCGGCTCCACCACTTTAAAGCGATGAAGGCCTGAAAATGGCCTTTCCGGTTAAGGGGCCGAAACAGGATCGACGTGCGTAATAAAGGCGGTTGCTTTCGTCCGGCATGGTATCCACCGTTATCGGGCTAAAAACTATAAATGCTAACGACAACAGCCCAGCAATGGGCCAACTTCGTCTCGTCGCTTAATCGCGGCCTGACAAGTTAGCAATCCAATCCCTCTTCTAGTGATAGAGGAGGTGGGGCGCGGGGGCAGGCCTAGCAACAGAACTGCCTCCATTCCTTCTTTCGACATAATCATCCTATAAAATCCAGTGACATGACTTGCAAGTCTGACTAGACTGGCTGGAATGAAATATAAAGCCGCGGAGCCGGAACGAACATGACCCGAAACCATGAAGACGCCTTCAGATACGATAAAATGGTGGAAAAAGCGCTGCGCAGCGTGGTCAGGCAGGCTCTTCAGGAAGTCGTGGACGAAGGCATCGTCGACGACCACCATTTCTATATTACGTTTTTTACCGACCATGCAGGCGTCAAAATCCCAGACTATCTCAAGGAACGCTATCCCGGCGAAATGACCATCGTGCTGCAGCACCAGTTCTACGACCTTGAGGTCGACAGCGAGAAATTCACCGTCATGCTGAGCTTCAACAACGTGCCGGAACGGCTGACGGTGCCGCTCTCCGCCGTGACGATCTTCGCCGATCCGTCCGTCAATTTCGCCCTGCAGTTCCAGCCTTTGTCCGAGGACGACGGCGACGAGATCCACTTCGAAGCCGAAGAGCTGGACGTCGACAAAAACGACAAGGAAAAGAAAAAGGGCGAGGTCATCTCCCTCGACAGCTTCCGCACGAAAAAGGATAAGGACAAGAGCTAGCCGCCTGCCCCAGAAACCGTATTGCGTTCTTCGGGCGGGCGTGGTATTTCTGTAATTCTGCCTATGATTGTTCGCTTGGTTCCACGCACAGCCGGAGAAACGCCATGAAATTCGATTACACGGGATTGAAAAAAGACAAAGTCGTCGAAGAAGCCTTCGAGTATGCGCAAGAGCATAACAAGAAACTGGTGCCGGAAATCACGCAACAGCTCGAAAAACAGCTGGAAGAGCAATATCAGCAAAGGCTGGCGGCGCTTGACGATGCGCGGGATGCTGGATACGTCACCGAAGACCAGTATGCCCAGAACAAGGCCCAACTCGACAGGTCGGCAGCGTTTCAGAAAAGGTCCCTGCTGATGCTCGCGCAACAGCAGCTTGACTACCTTTTCGGCACCGCCAAGCTCGCTCCTGCGCTGGAACTGCAAACGAACAGCGAGAGCACTTCTCCCGCGCTGATCGCCGCCGCCCTGCTGGTTGATTGCGTGCGCGACCCCGTAGATTACAAAAAAGTCGAGGCCCAATTCGGTGCGGCCGTCGCGGGGCTGGTCGCCGAGGTTCTCCACATAGATTCCTACCCCGGTACGGCGGCGGCCGATATCTCCTCCGCCAGCGTGGACGCAAAACGCATTTTCATGGCGGGGCTGACCACGGAACTGAGCCAGATCGTCAACCAACTGGCCATGATGCCCCCGGGCGCCGTAGCCGAAGCGCCGCCGAAATACGAAGAGACCATGTTCAATCAGGTGCAACTCCTCTGGGGCAACGACAAGAAGCAGGACAAGCGCCTCGTCGACGTGTTCAACCGCGCCGCCGAAGCCCTGTCTTCGCCTTTCAGGATCGAAGTGACGCCCGCAGGCACCCCGGCGCTGGTCGAAAGCACGTCTGCAACGCCGCAGACGCCGACCTTCCCCGGACAGAAAAAAGGCCCGAAACTGACATGGGGCGACGACAAGACTCCCTGACAACGGATTCACAAGGGATCTGACAATAAGAACGCGCCCTTAACCGGCGCGTTTTTATTTTATGTGAACCAAAAATAACGGTTCAGGATACCGCAAAACAAGGCGCGCCGCGTTGACGCCTTCGGTACCTGTGTGTAAAGTTAACAGAGGGTTAACGGGGAGTTATGCCTGCCTTCTGCGATAAGCGTTGAAAAGGGCAGGTTTTGACAGAAAATATCTTTTCAGTATTTGGACGGCGATGATCACTTCACGCTCTCATGACGCGCCACAGGCATCATCCGGCCATATCCCGGTGATGCTGGAAGAGGTGCTGGGCGCGCTGCACCCCAGGGACGGCGGCGTTTACGTCGACGGCACGTTCGGCGCGGGCGGCTACACGCGCGCCATCCTCGACGCCGCGCACTGCACCGTCGCCGCCATCGACCGCGATCCAGAGGCTTACGCCCGCGCCGTCGGCATGGCAAAAGATTGCAAAGGCAGGCTTATCCCGCTGCATGGCCGCTTCGGCGACATGAAAGAACTCCTGAATGCGCAAAACATCGCGCAAGTGAACGGTATCGTGCTCGACATCGGCATTTCTTCGATACAGCTCTCCGCCGCCGAACGCGGCTTTTCCTTCCAGAAGGACGGGCCGCTCGACATGCGGATGAGCAAGGAAGGCCCGAGCGCCGCGGATATCGTCAATACCGCCTCCGAAAAAGACATCGCGCATATCATCTACACCTACGGCGAGGAGCGCGCCTCGCGCCAGATCGCGAAAAAGATCGTCGCCGCGCGCGCGCAGGCGCCGATCAAAACGACCCTGCAACTGGCCGACATCATCCACAGCGTCCTGCCGCAAAAGCCGCAACTGCGGACGGACACGGCCACCAAGACGTTTCAGGCCTTGCGCATCCACGTCAACGACGAGATGGGCGAGCTTGAAAGGGCTCTGGACGCCGCCGAAGGATTGCTGTCGCCGGAAGGACGGCTTGTCGTCGTGACGTTCCACTCCCTCGAAGACTGGCGCGTCAAAAACTTCCTGAAACAGCGCGCCGGCGCCATGGGCAACGCCTCGCGCCACCTGCCAGCGCGCCCCGACGCGCCGCCGCCGACCTTTACCGTCGCCGAAAGCGGGGGACGGAAAGCTTCTCCCGCCGAAACCGGCATCAATCCCCGCGCGCGCTCGGCGCGCCTGCGCTACGGCATCCGCACCGCCTCTCCGGTCTGGAAGGCCGTGTCCGGCGAGGAGGGCGCGCGCCATGCGTAAATCGACGCTCCTCTGGCTGACCCTTGCGGCCTTCTGCGGCACCGCGCTTTTTCATACCAGCCAGAAAGTCCACGATGAACGCGCAAGGCTCGCCGCCCTTGACTCTTCCATCGCGCATGAAAAAGAGTCCATCCGCGTGCTCGGGGCCGAATGGGCCTATCTCGACAGTCCGCAACGCCTTGAAACACTGGCCGCAGCCTACCTGCATCTGGCGCCGCTGACGGCCGGGCAGTTCATCCGGATCGAGGATATCCCCCTGCGCGGCGCGGCGCCCGCCCCTTCTCCCGCGCCGGCCGCAAAGCAAATCGCGCAAAAAAAATCCGTCCCCGCAAAAGCGCTTCCGCGCCGCGTCGCCGCCCTGCAGATACGCACGGGCGCCCCGCCGCGCATTTTTAAAAAAGGCCCGTCCGAGGACTTCAAAAAAAACCCGTCCGAGGACGGTGGCGCGACGACCGCCCGTAATTTCAGCGACCTCATGAAAAGCCTGCGCCCGGGTGTCGAATAATGGCATTCGACATTTTCCATCGCCGCAAAATGACGATCGACGGCACGCAGGCGCAGGCGCTGGAGCAAGCGCGCCTGCGCCTGGTCTGGGTGGTAACCATCATGATGATGGGCTACCTCGCCATCACGCTGCGCATGGGCGATTTGTGCCTGCTGCACCATAAGGACGCGATGCCGCCCGCGAATGGCGGAGCCGCCGGCGAAAGCCCCCTGCGCGCCTCCATCGTCGACCGCAACGGAAATGTGCTGGCCGTCTCCCTGCCCATGGCCTCCGTCTACGCCGACGCCAGAATGGTCGGCAACCCGGAAAAGCTGGCGCATGACCTTGTTTCCCTGCTGCCGCAGCAAAACTACGCCGACCTGCTCAAGAGGCTTTCCTCCGGCAAGGCTTTCGTCTGGATCCAGCGCTACGTCACGCCGAAGCAGGAGTACGCCATCAACGCGCTCGGCGACCCCGCGATCCGCTTTCAGCAGGAACAGAAGCGCATTTATCCGGACGCCAACCTCGCCGCGCAGGTCATCGGCTACACCGACGTCGACGGCAACGGCATCGCGGGCATCGAAAAATTCTTCAACAAGCGGCTCATCGCGGGCGGCGCACCGCTGCGGCTGACGCTCGACATGCGCGTGCAATACATCATGCGGCATGACCTCTCGGCGGCGATCAAAAAGTTTCACGCGCTCGACGGCATCGGGCTGGTGATGGACGCCGATACGGGCGAGGTCGTCGCCATGGTCTCCCTGCCGGATTTCGACCCGAACCATGTCGGCGACGCGACCGGCGACGAAAAATTCAACCGCGCCACGCTCGGCGTCTATGAAATGGGATCGACTTTCAAGACATTTTCCATCGCCGCGGGCCTGAACAGCGGAA
>JAGXAX010000083.1 GCA_018971405.1 Alphaproteobacteria bacterium
AAGGCACGTTCGGTGCGCCGGCGCTTGAAAAGCTGCTCGTCACAACAGCGGACGCTCTGAACCAGTCTGTCAAAGATTTCTTCAAAAACCCGCCTCAGTCGCCGCCGCGTCCCTAAAAGATCATCTGCGTCTGGACGAAGAACAGCAGGACAATTAACCCTTGCGGAATTTCTGCGCAGATTTGGGCTTCGCGCTCTTTTTCGCCTGTGCGGGCTTTATCAGGCTTTCAAGCGCCTTGCCCGTGGAGACATCCGCGGGCGCCTTGCCGGGGCGGAAAACCATGGCGGGCTTGCCGCCGAGGAGCTCGATTTTATCCCCGCGGATCAGCAGCGCCGAGCCTTCGCGCAGGCCGACGATCGGCGTGGTGTTCTCTTCATGATATTGCACGAGCCGGTCAGTGCGGGTTTCACCCGCGTAAGGCACGCGCTTGCCGTCGGCATCGTCGTAATAGAACGGCCCCGCGAAGAAGTGCGCGTTTATCTGGAACGGCACCAGCCCCATGGCGTCGAAGGACTTGGGCGCAACGATCGGCATGTCGTTGGTCGTCATGATCGTCGGGCAGGCGACGTTGGTGCCCGCGCTGCTACCCATGTAGGGCATGCCTTTTTTGACTTTCTTGGCAATCGCCTTGCCGAGGCCGGTCTTTTGCAGCCGGTCGGCGAGGCGGAAGGTATTCCCGCCGGAGACGAACACGCCGTCCACCTTGTCCAGCATCTTCACGGGATCTTTGACCGCGTGGGCGGCAATCAGCTTCACACCGAACGGCGCGAGCGCCTGCGCCCAGCGTTCCGCCGCGCGTGCTTCGTCCTTCACGGCATAGGCGACGTAGAGGATGGTCTTCGGCTTTTCGGGCGAAGCGCCATAGAGCTCCGAGACTTTGTCCGCAAATCCGGTGTAGCCCGTGCTGAGCAGCAGCAAATTCAATTTTTCCTCCCGTCCGGAAGACGCTTTTTTGAAGGCGGGTTGCATTTTTTTCATTCTAGACCCCTTTATCTTGAACATGCGGAAAATTTTATTCCTTATGTCAATGGACGTCAAGCCCGCGAAACGGCTGGTGACATTCCTGTGTATTCAGGATAGTTTCGCAATATGCAATCTGCCCTCAATATCCCCAGCGCCCTTTCGCGCCTGCTCGCGGCGGCCGTCGATGTCCTGCTGCCTCCGCGCTGCCTCGCCACCGGCGAGATCGTCGACGCGCCGGGCATGGTCAGCGCCGCCGTCTGGCCGCAGTTGCAATTCATCGAGGCGCCCTTTTGCAAAACCTGCGGCATGCCGTTCAATTTTGAAATCGTCCCCGGCAACGACATTCTCTGCGCCGCCTGCATGGAGCGCGAACCAGTTTTCGACGCCGCGCGCGCCGCCGTGGTCTACAACGACATCAGCCGCAAAATGATCCTCGCCTTCAAATACGGCGACAGGCTTCATGCCGTCAAAACCTTCGCGCCGTGGATGCTCCGCGCGGGGAGAGGCCTGATAGACAGGGCCGACTGCATCATCCCCGTGCCGCTGCACAATCGCCGCCTGCGCGAGCGGCGCTTCAACCAGTCGGCGTTGCTGGCGCGGGAGATCGCGAGCCGCAGCGGCAGGGTTTTCGTGCCCGACATGCTGCTCCGCACCCGCCACACCGTTCCGCAGCAGGGATTGAATTACAAAGAGCGCGGGCAAAACGTCAAAGGCGCTTTCGCCCTCGGCAAAAAGCACCTGACCCGCATCGCAGGCAAAAACATCCTCCTCGTCGACGACGTTTACACCAGCGGCGCGACCCTCAACGAATGCGCCCGCGTCCTGAAAAACGCGGACGCCGCCAGCGTCGGCGTCCTCACCGTCGCAAAGGTGACGCGGGAAGAGTTTTAAGTTTTATGATGCGCCGCACAAAAATTTTCTTGCCGGGAATCAAAACATATGTTCAACTATAAGGAAAGAAGGACAGTTACGATGAAACCGTGCTCATATTTCAATCTTACGATGATTACCGGCGTGGAACCGGCAACAGGGCGCGACTGACTCCTTCCGACTGTCAGCCCTTGGAACCGGCGGCTGACAGCATCTCCTCAAAAATCCTAAAAAGGTTTTGTGCGATATCCTGCCAGCGGTCACAATGTACTGCGAGGCGAACATGCGCATAGAACGAAACCTGAGGCTGATCGACGCCTACACGCTCGGCACGAACATGATCTTCGTGCTGCCGGTGCTCGTGCCCTATTACCACGACCGGATCGGCGTCGATTTCCACGCCTTCATGGCGGGCGAGGCCGCTTTCGCCGCCGCGGCCGTCTTGTGCGACGTGCCGGCCGGGTGGCTGGCCGACATGTGGCAGCGCAGGCACGTCGAAGCGCTTGGCATTTTCACCGAACTTGCCGGCTTCGCCATCCTGCTCTTCGCCCGCAGCTTCGCCGCCGCGGTGGCGGCGCAGACGGTCATCGGCATCGGCATCAGCCTCTGCACCGGCACGAACACGGCGATCCTTTACGACTCCCTGCTCTCCGCCGGCCGCCAGCGGGAATACCGCAGGCGCGAAGGGCGGCGGCAGGCGATGGGCTTTTACACGATGGCCCTGTCGGGGGTCGCCGGCGGATTCCTCTATCCGCGCGACCACCGGCTGCCGCTCGTCCTCACCATCGCCGCATTTGCGGTCGCAGGCGTGGCCACGCTGATGCTCGACGAGCCGCTGCGGCGCAAACAGCCGCGCGCGCGGCATCCACTGAAGGACATTTTCATCACGGTCAAATACGCCCTCCACGACCATGCCGAGATCGGCTTCGCCATCCTGTCGGCGGGGGCGCTGTTCGCGGCGACGAAGATCGTGATGTGGACGCAGCAACCCTACTTCATGCTGATGCACGTGCCGGAAAGCTGGTATGGCGTGCTGATGGCCGTGGGCTTCCTGCTCGGCGGCGCGGCGAGCCATGCCTCGCACCTGATCGACGGAAAAATCGGCGCACCGCGGGCGCTGGCGCTCATCTGGGCCGCCGCCATCGCGATCTGCCTCGGCGCGGCCTGGCATCCGGGCTGGCACGGCGTCGTCCTGCTCATGCTCGGCGGCACCTGCATCTTCGGACTGGCCAGCCCGCGCGTGAACGAGGTGATCAACAACCATGTCGATTCCGGCAGGCGGGTGACGGTGCTTTCGACGCAAAGCCTGACAGTACGGACGGTGTTCATTCCGCTCAGCATGGTCATGGGGAGCGTGTCGAAGCACTGGGGCTTTCCGGCAACGCTCGTCGGCCTCGCGCTGTGGCTCGGCGTGACGGGGAGCCTGCTCGGGCTGCTGGCGTTGCGGCGGCGCCGGACGCCTGCCGCAGAAATGCAATATTAACCGCCGATGGCGAAGGTATAATGTTAACCGCCGATGGCGAAGATATAATATTAGCCGCCGATGGCGAAGATATAATATTAGCCGCCGATGGCGGCAGCGGCAGAACCGTAACTCTGCACCAGCGATCCGGCGATGAGGTACCAGCCGTCGACCAGCACGAAGAAGATGATCTTGAACGGCAGAGAGACCGTCACCGGCGGCAGCATCATCATCCCCATGGACATGAGGATCGACGACGTCACCATGTCGATGATCAGGAACGGCAGGAAGATGAGGAAGCCGATCTCGAAGGCGCGGCGCAGCTCCGAAATCATGAAGGCGGGGATGACGACCTGCAGCGGCACCGCCATCGGGTCCTTGGCCTTCTTCGTGCCGCTCAGGTTCATGAAGAGTTCGAGGTCCTTCTCGCGCTCATGGCGGAGCATGAAGGTCTTGAACGGCTCGACAGCCTTCTGCATCGCGTCCGTCTCGTTCATCGTGCCCGCCATCAGCGGCTGGATGCCCTGCGTGTACGACGCCTGAAAAGTCGGCGCCATGACGAAGAAGGTCAAAAACAGCGCGAGGCTGAGCAGCACGGCGTTAGGCGGGGTCGTCTGCGTGCCCAGTGCCGTGCGCAGGAACGACAGGACGACGACGATGCGCGTGAACGACGTCATCATCATCAAAATCGCGGGCGCGATGGACAGGACGGTCAGCAGCAATACCAGCTGGATGACGCGCCCCGCGACGGAGGTCGCGCCGCCGGCATCCGCCGCGTCGCCGCCGCCGAGCCCGCTGCCCCCAAGATTTAGCGTCAGGCTCTGCGCGGAGACATGGTGCGGAACGAGCAGCAGCGCCGCGCCGAAGAGCGCGGCTGCCGCGAACGTGAAAAACCTAGATTTTGACATTGCGCGGATCCCTTGAAATCGGAACGACGGTGTCCCCGTCCTCGCCCGTCTGCGGCACGATGCCCGTCTCGACCACCGTCTCGCTCTCGTGCCCGAGCAGAAGCAGATGTTCGCGGTTGTCGCGCCGCACCAGCACGAGGCGATGCTTGTGGTCGACCGGCAGGTATTCGACGATTTTCAGGCGGCGTCTGGACGCCCGCGCCGGCGCGAGCCCCGCGAAGCCCGATTTTTTGATGATGAAGGCGAGCAGCAGCATCAGGCAGATGACGAAGACGAAAACGCTGAAAAACTTCAGGATCAGCAGCGTTCCCATCCTATCTGCCCTCCGTCAGGCCGAGCTTGTCCTGCTGTTCCTTCATCGCGCGCGCCAGTTCTTCGAGGGAGTCGATCAGACCGCTCATCTGCCCTTCCAGCGCGCGGCCCTCCTCTTCCGGCAGGGCGGCGATGGCGTCGCACAGGCTGATGACGTTCTTGTCCAGCCCCTGCAGGTCCATGATCTCGCCCTTCGTCACGCGGATGCGGCAGTCGCGCACGTAATCCACGATCGTCCTGAGGCGTTTTCCCACGTCCGCCGCTTCGCCTGATTTATCCTTCATTGTCCTCTTTCACCGGCTGATAGGCACTATTAACTTTATAGACGTAGGAGAGGATTTCGGCAATGGCGACCAGCGCTTCGGAGGGAATTTCGCTGTCCAGCTCGATCGCCGCGAGGATTTGCGCCAGATCCTTGTCCTCCCGCACCTTCACGCCGTTTTCGAACGCCAGCCGGACGATTTCCTCCGCTAGTTTGCCGTAACCCGCGGCGACGACCTTGGGGATGGCGCTTTCGTCAATACCGAATTTCTTTAATGCAACGGCGGTCTGCCGGCGGCTCTCGGCTGCCGCGGCGCGGTCTTTTTCGGCATTTTCCGCAGAATCGTCGAAAATATCCACCATAACAACCCCTTTTCAGCCCAAGTCTAGCAAAAGTTTACGAGATGTTAACGGGAATAATGCCAAAATGATATTTGGAATAGGTATTTTGTGTTATAGTCTTACGTGGGGAGTTCAGATATGACCACACAAGGCCTGACAGTGCTGCAGGCTGCCATCATGAAGATGCAGTGGACGGAAGACCGTCAGCGGGTCATCTCGCAGAACATCGCCAACGCGGACACGCCAGGCTATCAGGCGCGCGACATGTCGCCGTTGAATTTCAAAAACTTGCTCAAGAACTCTTCCAGTTCTCTTTCACTTGCCGGCGGCATCAAGCTCGCCACCACCAACGCGCATGACATCAGCGGCACGACGGGACAGGACGGCATGCCTTCGCCGCACGTTGAGAAAAACCCCTATTCCGTTTCGCCCTCGGGCAACTCGGTCGTACTTGAAGAACAGATGCTGAAAATGAACGAGAACTATGAAGCGCACCGCATGGCCTCGGCCATCTACCAGAAGAACATCGACATGCTGACCGCTGCGGAAAAAGCTCCCTGACGAGATTAATGTGAAGAGGTAAACGATGGAATTATTTGACTCAATGTCGGAAGCCGCAAAGGGCATGAAGGCGCAGAGCACGCGCATGCGCGTCATCTCCGAAAACCTCGCCAACGCGGACACCACCGCCACGACCAAGGGCGGCGCGCCCTACCAGCGCAAGATGGTCACCTTCAAGGACGTCATGAACGGCAAGACGGCACAGAAGGAAGTCGAGGTCGGCAGCATCGTGAACGACCAGACCCCCTTCACGATGAAGTATGACCCCAGCAATCCCGCCGCGGATGCCAAGGGCTACGTCAAGATGCCGAACGTCAATCCGCTGATCGAGATGATGGACATGCGGGAAGCGCAAAGGTCCTATGAAGCCAACCTCGGCGTGATCGACGTCGCCAAGTCCATGATGAACGACACGATTACCCAGATCACCCGATAAGACGGAGTAAAAAGCCATGACCAACATCACCCAAGCCGCCGGCGCCTATTCCTCCGCCCTGAAAAACGCGGCGGGAGCCGGCACGGACAGCAAATCCTCGGGCGACGCCACTTTCGGCAATCTGGTCAAGCAGGGTCTCGAAGACGCCGTCAAGCTCCAGTACAAAAGCGAGCATGTCTCCGCCGCTGCGCTGGCGGGCAAGGCCAGCATGACGGACGTGCTGCAGGCCACGACGGAGGCCCAGATGGCCCTGAACACCGTCCTTGCCGTCCGCGACAAAGTGGTGCAAGCTTACAACAGCATCATGAGCACGCAAATGTAAGGACTGCCTTCCCCTATGAATCAGGGTCAGATCATCGATTTCACCCGCGAGGCCATCATGCTGACGCTCGAAATCTCGACGCCCATCATGGTCATCGGGCTCGTCGTCGGCGTCATTATCTCGCTTCTGCAGGCACTGACGCAGGTGCAGGAAATGACCCTGACTTTCGTGCCGAAGATCATCGCCATCTTCGGCGCCATGTTCGTGCTGTTTCC
>JAGXAX010000084.1 GCA_018971405.1 Alphaproteobacteria bacterium
GCTCGATATCGCCGAAGGTTCCTCGGTCGACGGCTTCGATGCCTCGATCACCGGCAGCAATGACTACAGCGCGCTCAAGGGCTCGGACGTCATCATCGTCACGGCGGGCATTCCCCGCAAGCCGGGCATGAGCCGCGACGACCTGATCGGCATCAACACCGGCGTCATCCGCTCGGTCGGCGAGAACATCAAGAAGCACGCGCCCAATGCCTTCGTCATCGTCATCACCAACCCGCTCGACGTGATGGTCGGCGTGATGCAGGAAGTCACCGGCTTCAAGCCGAGCAAGGTCATCGGCATGGCGGGCGTGCTGGACAGCGGCCGCTTCCGCTACTTCCTCGCCGAAGAGCTCAAGGTTTCGGTCGAAGACGTCTCCGCCTTCGTCCTCGGCGGCCACGGCGACACCATGGTGCCGCTGGCGCGCTATTCCACCGTCGCGGGCATTCCGCTGCCGGATCTGGTCAAGATGGGCTGGATTTCGCAGGCGAAGGTGGACGCCATCGTCGACCGCACCCGCAAGGCGGGCGGCGAGATCGTCAACCTGCTGAAGACCGGCTCGGCGTTTTACGCGCCCGCGCTTTCGGCGATCGAAATGGCGCAGAGCTACCTGCTCGACAAGCGGCGCGTGCTCGGCTGCGCCGCGTATCTTGACGGCGAATACGGCGTGAAGGGGATTTACGTCGGCGTGCCCGCGATCATCGGCGCGAACGGCGTCGAGAAGGTCATCGAAGTGCAGTTCACGCCGGAGGAGAAGGCGGAGTTCGACAAGTCGGTCGCGGCGGTCAAGGAACTTTGCGAAGCCGCGAAGAAAATCAAGACGGCGGCGGCCTGACCCGATGAACGTCCATGAGTATCAGGCCAAGGAACTCCTGAAGGCGCGCGGCGTGCCCGTGCTGAACGGTTTCGTCGCCTACACGGCGGAAGACGCGGCGAAAGCGGCTGAAAAACTGCCGGGGCCGGTCTATGTCGTCAAGGCGCAGATCCACGCCGGCGGACGCGGCAAAGGCGGCGGCGTCAAGGTTGTCAAATCAATTGACGAAGTGCGCGAAACCGCGAAGAAAATGATCGGCATGACCCTCGTCACGCACCAGACCGGCCCGCAAGGCCACGAGGTGCACCGCGTTTATATCGAGGAAGGCTGTGACATCGGCCGCGAGCTTTACCTCGGCATGCTGATCGATCGCGCGACGTCGCGTGTCACCATCATGGCCTCGACCGAAGGCGGCGTGGAGATCGAGGAAGTCGCGGCGAAAACGCCGGAGAAGATCGTCAAGGTCGTGATCGACCCCGCCGTCGGCTTTCAGGCGTTTCAGGGCAGGCAGATCGCCTTCGCGCTGGGACTGCAGGACAAGCAGGTCGGCAAGGCTGTGTCGCTCATTTCTAAAATGTACGATGCGTTCATCGGGCTCGACGCCTCGGTCGTCGAGATCAACCCGCTGGTCGTTACCAAAGGCGGCGACGTCATCCCGCTCGACGCCAAGATGAACTTCGACGACAACGCGCTCTTCCGCCACAAGGACGTGGAAGAACTGCGCGACGTCACCGAGGAAGACCCGTCCGAAAAGCGCGCCAAGGACAACGAGCTCAACTACGTCAAGCTGACCGGCAACATCGGCTGCATGGTCAACGGCGCGGGGCTCGCCATGGCGACGATGGACATCATCAAGCTTTATGGCGGCGATCCGGCGAACTTCCTCGACGTCGGCGGCGGCGCGACGAAAGAGCGCGTGGCCGAGGCCTTCCGCATCATCCTTTCCGACCCGAACGTCGAGGGCATCCTCGTCAACATCTTCGGCGGCATCATGCGCTGCGACATCATCGCCGACGGCGTGATCACCGCCGCGCGCGAACTGGGGCTGACCATGCCGCTGGTCGTGCGGCTTGAAGGCACCAACGTCGATCAAGGCAAGGCGCTTTTGAAGAAGTCCGGCCTCAACATCATCGCGGCCGACAATCTCGCAGATGCCGCGCAAAAAGTCGTTCATGCCGTCAAAGCGGAGGCCGCGTAAC
This sequence comes from Alphaproteobacteria bacterium, assembly GCA_018971405.1. Classification (GTDB taxonomy): domain Bacteria; phylum Pseudomonadota; class Alphaproteobacteria; order Micavibrionales; family UBA2020; genus PALSA-926. The sequence continues at coordinate 2,011 of JAGXAX010000084.1, forward strand.
ATGTCCGTACTCGTCAATAAAAACACCAAAGTCATCTGTCAGGGCTTCACCGGCGCGCAAGGCACGTTCCACTCGGAGCAGGCCGTCGCCTACGGCACGAAAATGGTCGGCGGCGTCACGCCGGGCAAGGGCGGCACCAAACACCTCAACCTGCCCGTGTTCAACACGGTCAAGGAAGCGGTCGATGAAACCGGCGCGAACGCCAGCGTGATCTATGTTCCGCCGCCGTTCGCGGCGGACGCGATTTTGGAGGCGATCGACGCCGACATTGCGCTGGTCATCTGCATCACCGAGGGCATCCCGGTGCTCGACATGGTGAAGGTGAAGCGCAAATTGCAAGGCTCGGCGACACGCCTGATCGGCCCCAACTGTCCGGGCGTCATCACGCCGGGCGAATGCAAGATCGGCATCATGCCGGGGCATATCCACAAGCGCGGCAAGATCGGCATCGTCTCCCGTTCCGGCACGCTGACGTATGAGGCAGTCGCGCAAACCACCGCCAACGGATTGGGGCAAACCACCTGCATCGGCATCGGCGGCGACCCCGTCAACGGCACGAACTTCATCGACGCCATCGACATGTTCCTGAAAGACGATGAAACGCAGGGCATCCTGATGATCGGCGAAATCGGCGGCAGCGCCGAGGAAGATGCGGCCGAATTCTACAAAAACGCCAAGAAGAAAAAACCCATCGCGGGTTTTATCGCCGGTGTCACGGCGCCGCCGGGCCGCCGCATGGGCCACGCGGGCGCGATCATCGCCGGCGGCAAAGGCGCGGCGAAAGACAAGGTCGCGGCCATGAAGGCGGCAGGCTTCGTGGTTTCCGACAGCCCCGCCGGTCTGGGTGACGCCATGATGAAAGCGATGAAAGCGGCCTAAAAAATGGCGAAGGAGACGGAGCGCAAATTTCTGGTGACGTCGGACGGCTGGCGCGCTGGCGCGAAAGGCGTCTCTTACGTGCAGGGCTACATCCCGACGAAGGGCGCGGCCACGGTGCGTGTGCGTATCGCAGGAGACAAGGGCTTCATCACGGTCAAGGGCGGAACGCAGGGCATCAGCCGCGACGAATACGAGTACGAAATCCCGAAGCAGGACGCGCAAAAAATGCTCGATACGCTCTGCGGCGAAAAAGTCGAAAAGACGCGCTACAGGATCCCGCACGGCGGCCTTGTGTGGGAGGTCGACGAATTCGCGGGCGCGAACAGGGGGCTGATCGTCGCGGAGGTCGAATTGCCGGACGAAAACAGCCCCGTCGACCTGCCGCCGTGGGCGGGCGCGGAAGTTTCGCGCGATCCGCGCTATGCCAACGCGGCGCTCGCCAAAAAACCTTATTCCCAATGGACATCACAGGACGATAAAAAATGTCAAATGCCGAAGCCTTGAGTTTCCTCTCCGCCGCCGATCCGGATTATATCGCCAGCCTCTATGCGAGATACAGCAAAAGCCCTTCTTCGGTCGACAGGAGCTGGGCGGTGCTGTTCGGCGGCCTCGGCGACGACGCGAAAGAGATCATCGCGGAACTGCAGGGCGCGAGCTGGCGTCCGTCGCAGGACAAGATCGAGGCCGTGCTGTCTTCCGCCTCCAACGCGGCGGCGGCGAAACCGGCCGCGAAAAAATCCGCGCCCGCAACCGGCGCGCCCGTCGCTTCGGTCAGCGACTCCCTGCGCGCCTATTTGCTGATCCGCTCCTATCAGGTGCGCGGGCACCTGATGGCGAACCTCGACCCGCTGGGGCTGATGGAGCGCAAATACCATCCGGAGCTCGACCCCGCGACTTACGGCTTCACGGAGGCGGATTACGACCGCCCGATCGAGCTCGGCAACATGGTGCTGGGGCTGGAACGCGCCAGCTTGCGCCAGATCATGGCGCAACTGCAGGAAACATACTGCGGTTCAATCGGCGTCGAGTTCATGCATATCCAGATACCGGAAGAGAAGGCGTGGCTGATGGAGCATTTCGCCGAGCACCGCAACCAGACACCGTTCTCCGCCGTCGAGAAGAAGGATTTCCTGCAGCAGCTGACCCGCGCCGAAGGCTTCGAGAACTTCGCGCAGACGAAATACACCGGCACGAAGCGCTTCGGCGTCGAGGGCGGCGAGGCGGTCGTGCCCGCCGTGCACGAGATCATCGCCGCGAGCGCGCAGCTCGGCGTGAAGGAAGTCATCATCGGCATGGCGCACCGCGGGCGGCTCAACATCCTCACCAACGTGCTGGGCAAGTCCTTCACGTCCATCTTTTCGGTGTTTCAGGGTGCGCCCTCGAAGCCCGACGCGGTGCAAGGCTCCGGCGACGTGAAATACCACCTCGGCACGTCGAACGACCGCGACTTCAAGGGGAATATGGTTCACGTTTCCATGGCGTCCAACCCCTCGCACCTCGAATTCGTCGATCCGGTCGTGGTCGGCAAGGTGCGCGCCAAGCAGGCGCAGCGCAAGGACGAAGATCATAGTCAGGTGATGGCGCTGCTGCTGCACGGCGACGCCGCGCTCGCGGGCCAGGGCATCGTGCCGGAAATCCTGATGATGGCGAATTTGCCGGGCTACCGCGTCGGCGGCACGATGCACGTCGTCATCAACAACCAGATCGGCTTCACCACCGCGCCGGCTTACGCGCGCTCGGGCAATTATTGTTCCGACGTCGCCAAGATCATTCAGGCACCGGTGTTCCACGTCAACGGCGACGACCTCGAGGCGGTCATCCACGTCAGCCGGCTCGCGTCGGAATTCCGCCACATCTTCAAGAAGGACGTCTTCGTCGACGTCGTCTGCTACCGCCGTCACGGCCACAACGAGTCGGACGAGCCCGCCTTTACCCAGCCGAAAATGTACAGCGTCATCCACGACAAGAAGACCGCGCTGACGGTCTATACGGAGAAACTGCTCGGCGAGGGCGTGGTGACCGCGGACGAGGCCGCGAAGATGGTCGGCGACTGGCACGCCTATCTCGAAAGCGAGTTCGAGGCCGTCAAGAGCTACAAGTCGAACCACGTCGACATGCTCGAGGGCAGCTGGACGGGCCTGAAGCAGGCGGCCGGCGACGACCGCCGCGGCGACACGGCGATATCCTCCGACATGGCGCAGAAAATCGGACGCGCGATCACCTCCGTGCCCGAGGGCTTCGACGTCAATTCCAAGATCGTCCGCCAGCTCGCGGCGAAGAAGAAGATGTTCGAGACCGGCGAGGGCTTCGACTGGGCGACCGCCGAGGCGCTGGCCTTCGGTTCGCTCGCGCTCGAAGGCTTTCCGGTGCGCCTCTCCGGCGAGGATTGCGGGCGCGGCACCTTCTCGCAGCGCCACGCGGCGCTGACCGACCAGACGAGCGAGAAGAAATACGTGCCGCTTTCCAACATCGATCCCGGGCAGGCGAAGTTCGAGGTGCATGACAGCCCGCTCTCCGAGGCGGCGGTGATGGGCTTCGAATACGGCTATTCCACCGCCGACCCGCGTACGCTGGTGCTGTGGGAGGCGCAGTTCGGGGACTTCTTCAACGGCGCGCAGGTGATTGTCGACCAGTTCATCTCGTCGGGCGAGACGAAATGGCTGCGCATGTCCGGCCTCGTGCTGCTGCTGCCGCACGGGCTTGAGGGCCAAGGTCCGGAGCACTCGTCCGGCCGTCTGGAGCGTTTCCTGCAAATGTCGGCGGAGGACAACTGGCAGGTCGCCAACTGCTCGACGCCCGCCAACTACTTTCACATCTTGCGCCGCCAGATGAAACGCGACTTCCGCAAGCCGCTGGTGCTGATGACGCCGAAGTCGCTGCTGCGCCACAAGCTCTGCGTTTCGGCGCTGAAAGACTTTACGGGCAAAGAAAGCTTCCACCGCATCATCCCCGAGCACGCGAAGCTGAAAAACGTCAGACGCGTGGTGATCTGCAGCGGCAAGGTTTACTACGACCTGCTGGAGGCGCGCGAAAAGCAGAACATCGACAACGTCGCCATCGTGCGGCTGGAGCAGTTCTACCCGTTCCCCGAAAAGCCGCTCGGCGACGCGCTGAAGGCTTATCCGGACGCGGAAATCGTCTGGTGTCAGGAAGAGGCGGAAAACCAGGGCGGGTGGACGTTCGTCGACCGCCGCATCGAGAACGTTTTGCGCCAGATAAAGCACAAAACGCAGCGCCCGTCCTATATTGGCCGTCCGGAAGCAGCCGCGCCCGCGACCGGCACGCTCAAGAACCACACCCATGAGCAGGAAACGCTCGTCAATCATGCTTTAACGCTCTAAAAGGAAATAGAAAAATGGCAACAGAAATCATCGTTCCCGCGCTTGGTGAATCGGTCACGGAAGCGACCGTCGCGAAATGGCTCAAGAAAGTCGGCGACGCCGTGGCGGTCGACGATCCGCTGGTGGAACTGGAAACCGACAAGGTGACGCTCGAAGTCAACGCCAAGGAAGCGGGCGTGCTGAAAGAGATCAAGGTCGAGACCGGCGCGAACGTCGAAGTCGGCGCGGTGCTTGGCTCTATAGCGGCTGGCGGCGCGGCGGCGGCGTCCGCCAAGGCCGCGGCGCCCGCTCCGGCGAAGAAATCCGAGCCTGTCGCGGCGAAGGTCGCCTCCAAGCCCGCCAGCAACGATGCGTTCCTCTCGCCCGCCGTGCGCAAACTGGTGGACGACAAT
>JAGXAX010000085.1 GCA_018971405.1 Alphaproteobacteria bacterium
TGCGGCTCCTTCTGCGCGAGGCCGGCGCGGCGCGGAAAATCCGTTTTCGGCAGGCGGATGGTCTGGCCGTAATTGACTTTCTCTTCTTCAGTGGCTTTTTCGGAGGTCATGGCTGGACTTTTTTCGGCACGAACAGCGGGCGGATAGTCTTGCCGTAGAAATGGCCGGAGATGAAATGCCCGTCGACCATGGCGTAGGTCGGGTTGGTGCCCCAGCGATTGTAGCCGAGCTTCTCATAAAGAGAAACGGCGGCGGTCTGCGTCGCGCGCACGTCGAGATGCAGGACCTTGTAGCCCATTTCGGCGGCCAGTTTCTCCGCCGTTTCCATCAGCTTGCGTCCCGCGCCCTGTCCGCGCGCCCAGGGCGCGACGAAGTGGGCGAGGATTTGCGCGATGGCGGCTTGCGCCTCGTTGTTGCGGTTCGGCTCGACGAGTTGCACCGCGCCGCACACCACGCCGTCCACCCGCGCGATCAGCAGGTGGCGCTCCGGCACGACCATCACGCCGCGCCAGTATTTTTCCAGCACCTCGCGCGCGGGCGGCGTAACCCAGCCGAATCCGCCGCCGGCGTCGATCGCGGCGTCGGCCGCGTCGCACAGGTCGTAAAGGTCGGCGGGCGGAAGGTCGTTGACGATCTCGACGGCGGCGTAGAGAGGCCGTGCTTCCGCCCGTTGCGAGCCTGATGTCGTCATAAGCGTCTCCTTGATATTCCTGTTGTTTTTAATAAGGGAAGGGGCGGCGGCTGTCAATGTTTCGGACGGGTGTAAGTCATAATATTTATGTCATTCCGTACGTTGATTATGTTATTAATCTGAACGATGCTATAATAGAAAGGTTAACAAAGTCCTTCTATTGTGACAGCAGGGGAATTAAATTAAAATCCGGCGGCGGGAACAAAGATCGAGGCTTTGATGTCGAAAAAAGGTTTCAGGACGGTTTTTTACGGTTTTGCGCTGGCATTTCTGGCCGCGGCGTTTTTTGTCACGCCGTGTTTCGCGCAGAGTTCGCTGCGCCCCGCCATTCTCCAGCAGTTTGAAAAGGCCGGCGGCACGGTCACTTATATCGGCTCCGCCCACGGGCTGGACGGCTGGATCGTCAAGAACCCCAAGGGACAGATGCAGGTGGTTTACACGACGGCCGATGGCGCATTGCTGGCGGGCATGCTGTTCGATCCTGACGGCGTTTCGCTCACAGAAAAGCAGCTTGAAGCCTACCATAACCGGATGACCGGCGCGCAGGCGCCGCTGCCGGGCGCGCAAAAATCCCCCGGCGGCGCGGAAAAGCTTTATGCCGAAGCCGCGCAGGCGGGGTGGGTCGCGCTGGGCGACAGCGCCGCACCTTATTTGTATGTATTCATGAACGTCAATTGCGACCACTGTCAGGCCTATTGGAAAGACCTGCAGGGGCCTGTCAAGAGCGGGCAATTGCAGGTGAGGCTGGTGCCGTTCGGCGACGTGCCCGCCAACCGCGACGGCGGCGCGGCATTGCTGTCGGCTGCCGATCCTGCGGCCGCATGGGCGGCTTACGTCGGCGGCGACAAAGAAGCGCTCGGCAAGGACAAAGCGACGCCCGCAGCTTACAAGAAAATCGACGCCAACACCGCGCTGGTCAAAAAATGGAAGCTGCCGGGGCCGCCGTTCTCGCTGTTCCGCCGCCCGTCCGACGGCAAGCTGATGGCTTTCGCGGGGAAGCCTGAAAACATGATGCTGCTGCTGGCGGATTTCCTGAAGTAGGAGGGGAGAATGATCACGCCGCAGGCGCTGGCCGTTTGCATTTTCACCGCCGCCCAGACATACGTCGTGCCGCCGTCGGTCATTCTCGGCATTCTCAACGTCGAGGGCGGGCGCATCGGTCAGGTGGTCTACAACACCAACGACACCTACGACATCGGCCCGATGCAGATCAACTCCATCTGGCTGCCGAAGCTGGCGCGCTACTGGGGCGTGTCCGAATACAGGGCCATGGAGGAAGTGCGCGACAACCCTTGCATCAATATCGGCGTCGGCGCGTGGATTTTGCGCCGCAAGGTTGATGAAACCGGCAACCTTTACAGCGGTATCGCCAACTACCACTCGGCTTCGCCGTGGCTTGGACATAACTATCAGGAAAAAGTCATCACGGCGATGCAGCGCTACCGCCTGGTGCGCACGCCGCTGGATCTTCTCGCGCCCGGCGGACGCGGCAGCCCTTGACGCGTTCCGGAACGCGCGGCGGGGATTGAGTTCGCCTGCGGTATGGGTTAACTTGCTGTTTGCAAGGATTGCAAAACAGGTTAACATCTACAATACTGAAAGCGCTAACTTTTTATAAAAGCTGTCTGGGGTGGTGGAACGTACTGGCATGAACAAGAAAATCTCGATTTTGCTAACGGCTGTCGTTGCAGGCCTGCTCGCGGCCTGCACGCCCCGGGTCAATCAGCAACTGGTGGCCGAGCCGGATCCCGTCGCTCTGCGGCTTGCCGCGGCGGCGGACAAGGCGTCGTCCGCGCTGCAGACACTCGCCGCGATCGAACAGACGCGCAATCCGGGCGAGGCGGTGCAAATGCCGCCGACCGCGCCGCGCGAATTGCGCCGCATCGTCTCCATCGACTGGACGGGGCCGATCGAGCCGATCGCGCAGATGATGGCCGACCGTGCCGGATACAGGCTGCAGGTCAACGGCGACAAGCCGCCCGCGCCGATCGTCGTGTCCGTGATGGCGCGTGAGAAATCCGTCATTGAAGTGCTGCGCGACATCGGCCTGAAGGCGGGCCAGCGCGCCGACGTCGCCATCGACCCGACCCATCACCTTGTGGAGTTGAACTATGCGCCTGTTTCCGGAGGTTAAGGCCGCGCCGCGCGCGGAAGGGCGCCCCGCCCTGCGCGCCGCCGGTTTCGCCGTCGCGCTTGTTGTGGCGGCGCTGCTCCCGTCGCCGTCCTGCGCGCAGAGCTTTCCCGGCTCGACGCCTGCCTATTATCCGGCGCCTGCTTATCCGCAGGCCTATCCGCAAACGTACCAGCCGGCGTCGCCGGCGCAGCAGCCCGTGACCCAGCAGCAATTCATGCAGGCGATGCAGGCGCTAAGCCAGCAGAACCAGAACCAGCAGCAGGGCAACGCCGCTGCCGCGCCCGCCGCGGCGGCGGATCTCGGCGACATCAACGATCCCAACAGCGCCGCCTACAAGGCCAACAGTCTGGCGGACCACGCGGCAGCGCAGCGCACCGAGAACGCCACGCTCGACCAGCAGAGCCTCTCCGTGCAGCAGGGGCTTGATCAGGGCAACCCGCCGCCGGACATGGTGCAGTTGCAGGAAGTCGAAAAATACCAGAACGGCGCGGGAAGCGGTATCAGCGACTATCCCGTCAGCACGGACATCTCGCTCGACGTGCGCCGTCAGGCGCAGCGGGAGGCGGCGCTTTCCTACGGTGCGCGCGGCGGGCTCGCCAAGCGCAACTTCGAGATCATGGAGCAGATGCGCGGGTTCGGCCCTGCGCTCGACCGCGTATTTGATTTCCGCGCGCTTTTGATCCGCGCCCCGTCGGGGCTGCTGATCGAGCCGCCGATCGTCGATGAGTCCGACAAGGCGCTGGTTATCGCCGACAACGGCGACGAAGCGGCGGTGGCGGACAGGGTCTACGACATCAACCAGCGGGCGAAGATCGTCTCCGCGCCGCGCGACTGGAGGCAATACCTGATCCAGTCGTGGTCGCAGACGGTGCCGCCGCCGCCCCGCGTCTTGTGGCCGAAAAATCCTCAGGAGCAGGCGGAATGGGACGTGTGGGTGCAGGAGGGCTGGGGCGCCGGCGTCAAGCAGGCCGACCAGATTTTTCAGGATAACGTCAACCGCCTCGTGGCGGACTTCAGGGGCATGGTGCGCTACCGCGTGCTGCTCGCGCAAAACATGATCACCGCGCCCTATGCCATGCAGGAGGACCGCGGCGTGACGGGCAATGCGAACCAGATGCGGGTCGGCGACAGCGCTATCAAGATCACCGATCCCTCGCAATTCCTGAAAAAGGCTGCGCTGTGGCAACCGGCAGACCAGTAAGTCTCCTTAAAAAGGGCATCGACGACCTCAAGGAAACCTGGCCCGAGGAGCCGGATCGTTTCCTCGAGCAGCACGTCGATCCGTTTTTGCTGTGGTGCGTGTCGCGCAACGCCTCGGACATCACGTTCCAGACCAGCCGCTCCGTCTATAACGAAATCTACGGCACGCTCTATCCGGCGACCTACCGCTCGATCGACGGCGCGGACATGGCGGCGATCATCACCCGCATTTACGGCGCGGAGGCACTCGCCATCCTCGCCGGCGGCAAGGACATCGATATGTCCTATGAGATCATGACCGACAGGTTCACGCGCACGCGCTTTCGCGTCAATATCACCGCCATTCTCGCCAGCGGCCGCGACGGCATCCAGATCACCATGCGCGTGCTGCCGCAGGAGCCGCCGACGATGCTGCAGCTGGGCGTGGAGGAAGAAATCATCAAGAACTGGCGGCCGCGGCAGGGGCTCGTCCTCGTGACGGGGCCCACAGGGTCGGGTAAATCGACGCTGCTTGCCGCAGGCATCCGCATGCTGGTGGAAAGCCTGCACGGCTGCGGCAAGCTTCTGACGTACGAAGCGCCGATCGAGTTCACTTACGATACCGTCATCAGCCGCCGCAGCCTTGTCGCGCAATCGGAAATTCCGCGCCACCTGCCGAATTTTGCCGCCGGCGTGCGCAACGCGCTGCGCCGCAAGCCGGAAATCATCCTGGTGGGCGAGTCGCGCGACCGCGAAACCATCGCCGCCTCGATCGAGGCCGGGCAGACCGGCCACCTTGTCTATTCCACCGTCCACACGACCGGCGTGGCCGCCACCGTCCGTCGGATGGTTTCCACCTTCGAGCCGGCGGAGCGCTCGGAACGCGCCTATTCTCTTATGGAAACAATGCGGTTAATCATTACGCAAACATTGGTGCCTAAAATAGGAGGGGGGCGTCAGGCCTTGCGGGAATATATGGTGTTTGACGAGGAGGTACGCGAGCGCATGCTGAGTTTGCCCTTCGACCGCTGGCCGGCGGAACTGATGAAGCTGGTGCCGGAACGCGGCAAGACGATGGAGCGTTCGGCGCGCGAGGCCTACGAGGCGGGCATCATCGACAAACGCTATTATCTCCTCTACGCGCAGGGAACGCGCGCGCAGGAGGCGGCCATGCGCGGCGATGCGAACGGTGGCGGTGGCGCTGACGATGAAGCCGCCGGCGCGCAGAAAGGGTAAAGGCGATGGCGGAAGAGCAGCAGGTGACGTGGCACTGGCGCAACACGATGAAGCCCGTGCGCTTTTTTATATTCGATGCGCGCATGGGGTTCTTCCTCGTCGTCCTGCTGGTGCACTTCCGCCTGTGGACCTTGGGCATGATGGGCATATTCCTGGCAATTTTCTGGATATTCGAGCGCAAGGGGTTGTCTTTTGCAGCCGCGATGCGAGCGATCCGGCTCTGGTTTATCGGCAGATACCGTCCGGCGTGGATCTTCACGCGCCGCCGCAAGATGATAGATACGGGTTCCAGTTGATTTGGGCGATATAATCGTCCTATAACCTTAAGGGCAGGTTATTTCGTCCTATTGCAATTTCGAGCGTTGAGCAGGTCTGAATGATGACAAGAATGAAACTGAAGCAGGGTGTTTCTTTGATGGCGAGAGCTTCCGTCGCGCTGCTCGCCGCCCGCGCAACGCCGGCGCTGGCCGGGTTCACGTGGCTGCAGCCGCCGCCGGCGCCCGTCGCCGCTGCGCCAGCGCCTGCTCCCGCCGCGGTTCCGCAGATGCCCGCGCAGAAGGTCGCTCCCATTCAGGCGGCGCCTCTCGCTGTTGCTGCGGTCGAAAAAAAAGCTCCTCCTGCGGACAATCTTTCCGGTTTCGCGTCCGGCGTGCCGCTCAGTCTTGCGCTGCAGCAGGTGGTGCCGGCGCGCTATGATGTTGTTCTGGGGCATGGCGTGCGCGGACGCACGCATGTTTCGTGGCAGGGCGGCAAGCCGTGGGAGCAGGTTTTGTCCGATATGCTTGCGCCCGCCGGCCTTGATTTCTCGCTCAGCGGCGAGAAGCTGACGGTGAAGCGGAGCGCCAAGCCTGCCAAGGGCGCGATTGTTCCCGAAAGCATGGTCGCGGAAAATCAGGCGCTGCCGGAAAAATCGCCCGCGCCGCTGGCCGCGCCCATACCGGTCGCACCGCCGGAAAAGTCCTCACCGGAAGAGGTGATGGCGCCGCCCGTTGCCGCGCCTGCTTCCATCCCCGCGCCGCCGCCCGCGGCGCCTCTTCTGGCCGCGCCCCAACCCGAAGCCCTGCAGCCTGAAAAATCACAGTCTGCTGCCCTGCCGACGGAACAGGTGCCGATGGCGCCTTTGCCGCCCGCCGCGGCGCAACCGATGGCGCAAGAATCCTCCATCACGGCGCAGCCGCAGGCGCAACAGTCCGACGTCATTCCGCCCGCCTGGCGCGCGCAAAGGGGGGAGACCCTGAAAACGGTGCTGGACGCCTGGGCCAGAGCGGCGCATGTGCGCCTGTACTGGGCGATCGATTATGAT
>JAGXAX010000086.1 GCA_018971405.1 Alphaproteobacteria bacterium
CTCCGCGCGCGCGCATCGTATAAATTCATGTTCACGGGGCTGGCCGCGCTGGCGTTGACGCTGCTGGCAGGCGTCTTTACGGCGCTGTTTTATATTCCGGCGTTCTATCCGTTTTTGCGGCGCAGCGGCCTTGAAATGCCGGCGACGCACAGCCTGCACACGGCCTTCGCCATCGCATGGATTTTCTGCACTGCGACCGGCGTCATGTACCGCATGATGGAAGACGCGGACGGCGGCATGACGCGGACGGAAAAACGGCTGGCGAACGCCCATTTCGCCCTGTGGTGCGCGGCGGGCGCGGGCATCGCCGTTTCCCTGCCGCTGGGGCTTTATTCGGGCCGGGAATATATGGAATACAGCCCGTGGTTCGCTCTGCCGATACTCGCCGGATGGCTGTCCCTCGCCGCTGTTTTTCTCGTCCGCGCGCGGGCCGGGTTCTGGGAGCGCCCGGTTTATATGCACATGTGGGGCGTGGCCTTGCTGTTATTCGTTTACTCCTTCGCCGAAAACAACCTCTGGCCGCTCGGCTTTTTCAAGGGCGCCGCCGTCGCCGACATGCAGGTGCAGTGGAAATCTCTCGGCACGTTCTTCGGCGCGATGAACCTTTGCGTCTACGGCTGCGCCTTGTATATTTCCGAGCGCATCGCCGAAAACACGGCCTACGCCCAGTCGCGCACGGCCTTCGCGCTGTTCTGGGTCGGGCTCTTGAGCACCTTCACCAATTACGGCCATCACACCTATCACTTGCCGCAGAACGAAGCGATCAAATGGGTCAGTTTTATCACCAGCATGCTGGAAATCGTCATCCTCGTCAAAGTCCTCTCCGATATCGTCGGCATGATCCGCGAACGCCTCACTCCCGCAACGGGAGCGTTCTCCGAAACGCTTTCCTTTCTCAAGGCGTCGAAAATCTGGACGGCGATCAACTTTATCTTCGCCATCGCCATTTCCGTGCCGCCGGTCAATGCGCTGATCCACGGCACGCGCGCCGTCACGGCGCACGCGATGGGCGCGATGATCGGCATAGACGGATTCATCCTCTTCGCGGCGACATCGTGGTTCGTGGAATCCTTCGCGCCCAAAACAAAAGCAACCGGCCCCCTGCCAATGATCGCCCTGCAGGCGGGACTGGCGGGATTGTTCACGGCGCTTATACTCGGCGGCGGCATAACGGGTTTCTGCCGCTACACAGGACAGCCTTTGCCGCGCGGGATGCAGGATATCTGGACTGTCTTCGCGCTTGCAGGCGCAGTGATGGCCGCAGGAATTTCTATATTTTTATATAGATGGATAAAACAAGGTTTTTTGCAAAAAACGGCCTGATGGAGCGCCTTCGGAAAGCCTTTCATGAGGCGGCTAAAAAAAACGCCGCCTTGCGGCGGCAGCCGGATAACGGAACCTAGACACGGGTTCTTCCGCCGCGACGGGCGGGCCGCTTCTTTCCGCGTCCTTCTTCGGCCATGTCCTTGATGTTGTAAATGATCCTTCTTTTGGCCCGCCGGGGCGCCTTCCCTTCCCCCTTGCGCGGCCCGTCCTCCGAGATCCATTTTCTGGCGGCCTCGTAATCCGCAAGGTCGAATACCTTGATCGTTCCCGGGAAGAAAGGCGAAAAAACATGCGTTGCGGCGCGCAGCCACGCAACATCCGTCACCACAGCGACCGCACTGAAGCCGCTTCAGTGGTTGAGCCCGAACACCGTATCGTCCCATACGGCACGGGCGTCATATCCTTTGAAGCTCTTGCCCGCCACGTAAAGCATGCGTATGGCCGGATATTTCGAGAACAGCCGGTCGGCACGGGGAATCAACAGATCCTTGTAATCCTTGTCGGTTATTTTTCCGCGGGCCTCCACGCCAAGCACATACTCCGGCAACCCTTCTATGGTTTTGAACATCTGCATGATCCTTTCTCTTTTTCCGAGAATACTCCCGTTTCACGCGGCGCCTCTTGACGAAGGTCAATCCGCGGCTTTTCAGGAGTTACCGATCCCTGCTGAAAAACGCGCCCGTCAGTTCCGCGACCCTGTGCCGCTCGCGGTCGACGTGAATCATGTGATAGCTGTCTTCGAGGATAACGACCTCGCAAGAACCGCCGTGACGCTTTTGAATGGCTCGGGAATTGCGCGGGTGACTCACGTCGTCGTCCTTGGCATGGAGCAGCAGCGTGGGGATCTTGATCTCAGGCAGGGCTTTTTTCAAGGCGTCATTGAGGCGGTAATTCTGGTAGAGAGAGCGCGCGGGGAAATAGGGCAGCGCGCCGTCGAAGTTGGCGGGGTTCTCGATGAAGCGGCGGATGCGGTCGTCCTTCACGCCAAAGGGGTGCGTCTCCTGAAAACGCGTATCGCGCACGGCGGGCACTTTGATCAAAATATCCTTGAACACCCGCGCGGCGCGCGACCAACGCGGCTGGTTCCACCCGTCGTAGTCGAGTGCGGGGGCGTAGATGGCAACCTTGTCGATCGCTCCCTTTTCCTGATGCGCGAGATAGAGCGCGAGCGCGCCACCGACGCATATTCCCGCCGCGGAAACGCTGCCAACACGCGATTTGAAAGTCGCCAGCGCGTCTTTCAGCCCGGCCATCCAGTCTTCGTAAGTCGTTTGCGTCAGCGCCGCCTCGTCAAGGCAATGCCCCGCCAGCGTCGGCGCATAGACCGTGAAGCCCATCTTGTTGAGGTGCTTGCCGACAAAGCGCATCTCCGACGGCGTGCCCGTCAGGCCGTGCACCAGCAAGACACCCTTGTCGCCGGCGCCCTGCAGGTAGAAGCTATGATCTTCGGCCACGCTGTCCCGCACCGGCTATCTTTTTTCCGCGCGGGTGAAAAGTTCGTCGAGCAGGCGGAGCGCGAGGTCGATCTCGTCGTTGGAGATGGTCAGCGCGGGCGCGAGCGTGATGACGTTTTTGTAGTAGCCGCCGATGTCAAGCACGAGGCCGTGCTTTTTGCCGTTGACGACCATGTCGGCCTTCATGCCCTCTTCGGCGATCCAGTCCATCATCTCCTTGTCGGGCGTGAAACCGTCCTTTTTGCAGACTTCGATGCGCAGCGCAAGGCCGAGGCCGTCCACATCGCCGATGATCTTGTGCTTCTTCTGCAACTCCCGAATGCCGTCGAGGAAGCGCGCACCCTTTTGCGCGACTTGCGTCTCGAAATCCTCCTCTTCCAGCATCTTCATGGTTTCGAGCGCGACCGACGTGCCCATCGGGTTGCTGGCGAAGGTCGAGTGCGTCGATCCCGGCGGGAAAATCGTCGGATTGATCATCTCCTCGCGCGCCCAGAGGCCCGAGAGGGGGTTAAGGCCGTTGGTGATGGCCTTGCCGAAGACAATGACGTCCGGCTTGACGCCGAAGTGCTCGATCGACCAGAGCTTGCCGGTGCGGTAGACGCCCATCTGGATTTCGTCGACCACCATCAAAATGCCGTACTGGTCAAGAACCTTCTTCAGTTCGGAGAAGAAGTTCAGCGGCGGGATGACATAGCCGCCCGTGCCCTGGATCGGCTCGACGTAGAAGGCGGCGTATTCGGCCTTCTTCGCCTTGAAATCCCACACGCCGTTGTATTCCGTTTCGAACAAACGGGCGAATTTCTGCACGCAATAATGGCCGTATTCCTCCTTGCTCATGCCTTTCGGCCCGCGGAAGTGGTAGGGGAACTCGATGAACTGCGCGCGCTCGCCGAAGTGCCCGAAGCGGCGGCGGTAACGATAGCTCGACGTGATCGCCGAGGCGCCTAGCGTGCGCCCGTGGTAGCCGCCCTCGAAGGCGAACATCAGGCTTTTGCCGCCGGTGTAGTTGCGCACCAGTTTCAGCGAATCTTCGATCGCCTGCGCGCCTCCGACGTTGAAATGCACGCGGCCCTTCAGCCCGAACTTGCGCTCGGCGTCTTGCGCGATCAGCGCCGCCAGTTCCACCTTCTCGCGGTGCAGATATTGCGAGGCGACCTGCGGCAGCGTGTCGAGCTGGCGGTGCGCGACGGCATTCAGGCGCGGGTTGCGGTAACCGAAGTTGACGGCGGAATACCACATCTGCAAATCAAGAAACGGCGTGCCCGCCGCGTCGTAGAGATACGAGCCTTCGCAGGAGGAGAAAAACTTCGGCTTTTCCATGTAGTGCACGGTATCGCCGTAGGAACAATATTTTTCCTCCAGCGCGCGCAGGTCCTCCTCCGCATATCCGGTCGTGTCCGACATGTTCTTTTTGAGCGCCTGGGTCATCTTTTTTCCTTTATTTATATTATTTTTATAGGCTCTGTCGCGTAAGTTTCCAGCAGAAGGCGTTCAAGCCCCGCCGTGACATCGTGAAAGTTTTTATAAGAAGCGTAGGGCGTGCCCGTTTTCTCGCAATGCGCCGCCAACTGCCCCTTGGCAAAGACCGTTTCCGGCGTCGCGGAAACGCAGAAGTCCGAACGCCCGTCGCCCACGTAGACGCGATGCGCCGTTTCCTTTTCGACTTCGCGGCATTTGCAGACGCCGGCGCCCGCGGCGCAGGCGGGCGAACGCCATGGCGACGCCAGCTGGTAGGCATTCTCCGGCGAAATCGTCAGCCGGTTGGCGATCACGCGGAACACATCCAGCTTGCGGCGGCCAAGGATGCGGCGGATGAAGTAATCGACGCCGTCGCTGATGATCGTCACCGGTATACTCGAATAATCGCAGAACGAGACGAAATCGGAGAAGCCCTCGTCTATCTCCACCTCATCGAGCACGCGGTCGAGTTCCGCCCTGGTCGCGCCCATCAGCGCGATCTGCCGCCGCATGCATTCGGCCGAGCCCATCTCGCCGCGCTGCCATTGCGCCTCGATCTCCAGCCAGCCCGGCGACGCGAGCCTCTCCAGCACGAAGTCGGTCGCGTCACGTGTCGTGATCGTGCCGTCAAAATCGCAGTAAACATGTATCATTGTAAAACGCACCTCGGCGCGCATAAGTTTATTACGCATAATCTATAGGCCTCTTTTCATCAAATAAAAAGTAAATTAAAGCGCTAATTTGGCTTTATATTTCCGTAATTTTAGAAAAGACAGCGCAGAACCTATTCTGCTATCACGCCATTATGAAGCGAAACTGAAAACCGCACCTGACGATAAAATAATACTTCGCCGGAAAACAGGCGCGCGGGCGTTGCCCCTCCGGCCATTCTGTCCTAAAAACATGGCTTCAACCGGCACGGGAGCTTTTTCATGTTATGGGCGTATCTTTTGCGGCATCTGGTGAAGTCCGGCGATCTCTCCGTCATCGACGCGGGCGGGAAAAGGCACAGCTTCGGCGTGGCGGGGCAAAAGCCGAAATCCGCCATCCGGCTGACCGATAAATCCCTGCATCATAAACTTTTCTTCAATCCGGAATTTCACATCGGCGAGGCCTACATGAACGACACGCTGGTCATCGAAGAAGGCAGCCTCGACGGCTTCATGACGCTGATCGCCACCAACCTTGCAGTATGGGAGAAGCAGCCTTCCGCGCTCAAGAAATTCGCTGATGCTTTTACCCCCGTTCTGCAGCGCCTCCAGCAATACAACCCCGTCGGCCGCGCTGCGAAAAACGTCGCGCCGCACTACGACATCTCCGACAAGCTCTACGAACTCTTTCTCGACAAAGAGATGATTTACAGCTGCGCCTACTACGCCGACCCCGCCAACGGCCTCGACCTTGCCCAGCAGGACAAGCTCCGCCACCTCGCCGCGAAGCTGCGTCTGGAGCCGGGGATGAAGGTGCTGGACGTCGGCTGCGGCTGGGGCGCGCTCGCGATTTATCTCGCAAAAGAAACCGGCGCGGAGGTCACCGGCGTCACGCTCTCCGGCGAACAGCAGAAATGGGCGGCAGCCCGCGCGGAAAAAGAAGGCCTGCAGGACAAGGTACGCTTCATCCTCAAGGACATCCGTGAAGTGGAAGGAACATTCGACCGCATCGTCTCCGTCGGCATGCTGGAGCATGTCGGCGTCGGGTTTTACAAGCAGGTTTTTGAAAAGGTGCGCGACCTTCTGGGCGACAAGGGCGTCGGCCTGTTCCACTTCATCGGCAGCCTCGACGGCCCCTGCACCACCAACCCGTGGCTGCGCAAATACATCTTCCCCGGCGGCTATTCGCCCGCGCTCTCCGAAATCGCGCCGGTGCTGGAAAAAACGCGTCTCTTCATGACCGACATCGAAGTTCTGCGCCTGCACTACGCCTACACCCTGCGCGACTGGCACGACAGGTTTCAGCAGAACCGCGCAAAGGCCGCCGCGCTTTACGACGAACGCTTCTGCCGCATGTGGGAGTTTTACCTCAAGATGGCGGAGATGGAATTCCTCTACCTCGGCACCGGCGTCTATCAGGTGCAGTTCGCCAAAGACCTGCACACCCTGCCGCTGACCCGCGACTACATGACCGACTGGGAAAGACGGCGCAAAGCCGCGTGATTTAAGAAAGCCGCACTATTCAGGCGCGGGGAGATTGCCCGGGCGGCTTTTTCGGCGCGGGCGGAACCCATTTTTCCGGCGCGAACTTATCCTGCATCGGGTCGTATTTGACGCCCTTCAGCGCCGCGCTCT
>JAGXAX010000087.1 GCA_018971405.1 Alphaproteobacteria bacterium
AACATCGGAACCGGCGCTGGCCACAGCGTGCGGGACGTCATCGATATGACGCGCCGCGTGACGCAACGGCCAATTCCGACGCGCGCCGCGCCGCGCCGCGCCGGAGATCCGCCCATGCTGGTGGCCGACGCCGCGCTGGCCCGCAAGGTTCTCGGCTGGCAGCCGCTGCATTCCGACCTGTACACGATCGTTTCCTCGGCCTGGCGCTGGCAGCGGAAGAAGTCCGTCCCCGATGCCGCAGGCGAAAACGCGGGATACAGGAGGGCGGTCTGATGTCGCACCGGTCAAAATTCACGGCAGCAAGCCTGCTTCTCGCGGACAGCATCGCAAGCCTTCTCGCCTTCACGCTTGCCGCGTTTTGCGCTTCGGCGATATCTACCGCCATGCCGCTTTCCGGATTTTTTTTCCTGTCGGCTCCGTTTATCCTGGCCTGCATGGTTTTTTTTGCGGCGCAAGGGCATTATAACCTACGCACGCCATGGTGGACGCAAGCCGGCCATATATTGCTCGCAAGCACCGCATGCTTTGTATTGTCCGCATTGGTTGCCGCCGCCCGGCGGATGCCCGCGCCGGTCGCGCCGGAGGCGTTGCTGTGGCTTTTCATGCCGCCCTGCCTGATGCTGGCGCGCTGGCGTGCCCGCGCGCTCCTGATGCGGCGCGGGCTATGGGCCATTCCGGCCGCTCTCGCGGGAAACTACGAAGTTGTCCTCAGGCTTGTTCGCGCGCTTCAGGCGGAAACCTATCTTGCCTATGACATACGACAGGCTTTCCTGCCCGATGCAACGGCAGCGCAAATCGAAGATTTCAAAAAGCTTTGCCCTGCCGCGCGCATCTGCCCGACGCTCGCCCCCCTTCTCGACGCGAACAGTCATGTCTTCTTTTGCCCCGACGGCGGGAGCACGGCGCACGCGGAAATCCTCGCGCAACTTGAAAAGAACCGCACGCGCTTTTCCTACGTTCCGCCGGCGGAAGGATATTTCCTCTACAACGCCGCGCCGCGCAGGTTTTTCGGCCACGGCATCGTCGCGCTGGAATCAAGGGAACTTCCACTTGCCGGGTCCAGTCTGCTTTTAAAATGTTTTCTGGACAGGGTCTGCGCGGCCGTTGCTCTTGCGCTTTTGTCCCCTGTATTCATCATTATCGCCCGCGCGATAAAAAAGGACGGCGGACCCGCGATGTACGGCCATGGCCGGATCGGCAAGGACGGCAAGCCATTCACCTGCCTGAAATTCCGCAGCATGGCCGTCAACGCGCGCGAGATGCTGGACGAACTGCTGAAAAGCAATCCAACCCTCCGCAAGGAATACGAGGAAACCTACAAGCTCAAGGACGATCCGCGCGTGACGAAGATCGGAAAATTCCTCCGCAAGACGAGCCTCGACGAGCTGCCGCAGCTTCTCAACGTCCTGCAGGGGCACATGAGCCTGACAGGCCCGCGCCCGATCGTCGAGGATGAAAAAAAATACTACGCTGAAAAAATACGCGAATACCTCTCCGTGCGGCCGGGCCTGACGGGCCTCTGGCAGGTGAGCGGTCGCAGCGACACGGGCTATAAGCAGCGCGTCTATCTCGACGGCTGGTATGTGAGAAACTGGTCCCTTTGGAACGACCTGATCATCTTCTTCAAGACGGTCACCGTCGTCTTGAAGCGCAAAGGGGCTTACTAGAAACCTAAACCATGACAGGACAAACGACGATGCCCAAAATGCGCTCCCTCTCCGGCCGGATTTTCATCATTGCCTCTCTTTTTCTGCTCTCCGCCTGCGCCGCGGACCCGGATTATTCGAATGTCGCGCCGCTGCCTACGGCGTCCGCCCCGCAGGCGCCCGCAGCGAAAAAGCTGCCCGCCTACAGAGTGCAGATCGGCGACGTTCTGGACATCGACCTCTACCTCAACCCCGAACTGAGCGAAACAGTGACGGTACGGCCCGACGGGATGATCTCCACGAAAATCGCCGAGAACGTCTACGTCTACAACAAAACCACATCGCAGATCACCGCCATGCTCAAAAAGTCCTATAAACGCATCCTCAAAAATCCTGCCATCACGACGGTGGTGCGCTCGTTCGCGCCTGTCAGAATATACGTCAGCGGCGAGGTCGTGTCGCCGGGGGAATTTCTCGTCGTGGGCCAGCCCCTCACGCTCGACCAGGCCATCGCCCGCGCCGGCGGCGTCAAGCCCTCAGGCCTGCAGCGCGACGTCCTGATCTTCCGCCGTGGCGCAGGCGAGACGGAAAAGGTCTTCGTCGCCAACTACTATGGCGCGACGCAAGGCGCGAACCCCGCCATGGACGCGCGCCTCGCGCCAGACGACGTCGTCTTCGTTCCCAAGACCGGCGCCGCCCTGCGCTATCAGTCGTACCAGCAGAACTTCCAGCAGTACGTGAACCCCGCGGTCGGCGTCGGCGCCGGCGCCACCATCCATTAACGGCCACGATGGGAGCCTGAACAGATGCGCGCATTTTTCCTTGCAGCGGTTTTCCTCGCCGTTTTCTCCGGCAAGGCCGCGGCCGCGTCTTTTTGCGTGGTGGGCATGGGCATTCCGCCGCAATGCCTTTATGACGATATAGGGTCATGCATGGCCGCCGCAACGCCGCCGAACAGCTTTTGCGCGGTCAGCCCGACGGCGCGGCTCTATTATTACGGCAGCTCGCGCTTCTGCGCCGTGCAGTCCGACCGCGTGGCGCAATGCGTGTTCGGCGACCGCACGCAATGCTACAGGGCTGTCTTCCGCGACAAGACCGTTTGCGTGGACCGTGAGGAGCGTCCGGACGACATCAGCCCCTTCCGCTACGACCAGCGTATCGGCAACTAGACAAAGGGGGACAGTATGGCCTTTCGCAAAATCGCCTTCGGCACGGCGCTCATGTCATCCGTGACGATATTTCGCATGCTGGCGCAGCTTCTCGTCGTGCCCTTCCTGTCACGGCTTTTGTCTCCGGCTGACTACGGGCTCGTAGCGATGGCCATGCCTTTCGTCCTTTTCACAATGATGTTCACGGACGCGGGCGTGGGGCAATCGCTGTTGCGCGACGCGGCGGAAAGCGAGGATGTCTGGTCCTCCTGCTTCTGGCTGACGATCCTGCTGGGCGCCGGCCTTGCGCTGCTGATCATGCTGGTCGCGCCCCTCGCCGCCGGATTTTTCAAGGAACCTCCCCTGCGGCCTCTCGTGACGGCGCTGGCGCTCGTCATCGTTCCGCAGGCCGCGGCGACGATCCCCGAGGCTTATCTCCGCCATAACCACAGGTTCGGCACCATCGCCTGGACGGAAGCGGCGGCGATCGCGGGCGGGCTTGCCGCCGCGATCATCGTCGCTTTCAAGGGTGGCGGCGCATGGGCGCTCATCGCGCAGCAGCTCGCCCTTTATACCCTGAGATTTTCACTGACCTTCTGGCGCTCCGGCTTCCGTCCGTGCCTGTCCTTCAGCCTGCGCGGCCTGAGGGAGCACCTCGTTTTCGGCCGCAACGTCCTCGGCGCGAATTTTATGATGACGCTGACGCAGTCGCAGGACAGCCTCATCATCGGCAAGATGCTCGGCTCGTGGCTGCTGGGCTTTTACACGATGGCCTTCCTGTTCGTGCGCCTGCCTCTGCGCATCATCGCTGGGCCGCTGGAATACGTGATTTACGCGCACATCGCGCCGCTGGGCAACAACAAAGCGCTCGTCCGCCGGATATTCCTGCTGCTCACGCGCCTGCAGGCGATCATCGTCTTTCCTGCGATCGGCATGGTGGCGGCGGCGCACCAGCCGCTCTTTAAACTGCTCCTCTCGGAAAAATGGCTGCCCTCCGGCACCCTCTACATGATCGCGGCGCCGGCGGCGGCGCTGCAGGCGATGACGGCCTTTTCAGGCGCCTTCATGATGGCGCTGGGCAGGACGGACATACAGCTGCGCCTGAACGCGGAATTCTGCGCGCTCTTCGCCGCCGCCCTGCTCGCCGCAGCGCGGTTCGGGATCGCCTGGGCCGTCCTGTCCTACACCGCGGCGGTCTTCCTCTATTTTCCGCGGTTCCTGATGCTGACACTGCCGCGCCTCGAATGCCCGCTGCGCGCCTACCTGCGGCTTATGGTCATCCCGATCCTGCTCACGGCGGCCTGCGTCATGCTCTACGCCGACGCGAGCCGGTCGCTGCCCGCCGGAGACTGGGTTCGCCTGCTGATCGGCGGCGGCATGGCCGTTCTGGCCATCGCGGCGGGCGCGCTGGCGCAACACCGCTCTCTTTTCGAGGAGATCGCCATGTTCGACAAGGCGGAGGCCGCTGATACGTACGCTTGACCTGCTGCCGGCTTCAGGCCTTGTCGAGCGCCGCGCTTAAGTCGGAGATCAGGTCGTCCGCGTCCTCGATGCCCACGGAGAGGCGGATCAGGCCATCGCTGATGCCGAGCTTCTCGCGCTCCTGCTTCGGGATGGAGGCGTGGGTCATGATCGCCGGATGCTCGATCAGGCTCTCGACGCCACCGAGGCTTTCCGCCAGCGTGAAGATTTTGCAGGCCGAGAGCATGCGGCGCGAAGCTTCGAGATCGCCCTTCACCACCGCCGTGACCATGCCGCCGAAACCGCGCATCTGCTTTTTGGCCAGCACATGCTGCGGGTGGCTGACAAGGCCGGGATAATAGACTTTTTTGACCTTCGGGTGCCTTTCCAGCCACCGGGCGATTTTCAGGGCGCTCGCGCCGTGGCGTTCCATGCGCACGTCCAGCGTCTTCACGCCGCGCAGCGCGAGGAAGCTGTCGAATGGCCCGAGGATGCCGCCGGTGGAATTCTGGATAAATTTCAGGCGGTCGGCCAGTTCCGCGTTGTCCCCGACGACGACAACGCCGCCGATAATGTCGGAATGCCCGCCGATATATTTCGTGATCGAGTGGACGACAATGTCCGCGCCGAAGCCGAGCGGCTTCTGGTTCCACGGCGTGGCGAAGGTGTTGTCGGCGACGGAAATCAGCCTGTTCTTTTTCGCGAAAGCGGTCGCCATGTCGAGGTCGATCAGTTTCAGAAGGGGGTTGCTCGGGCTCTCCAGCCACAGCATTCTGGTTTCGGGCGTCAGCGCCTTTTCGAGATTCTCCGGCTTCGTCATATCGACATAAGTGACTTTCAATCCCGCTGACTGCTTGCGCACGCGCTCGAACAGGCGGTAGCTGCCGCCGTAAAGATCGTCCGATGCGATCATGTGGGCGTTAACGGGCAGCAAATCCAGCACCGCGCACATGGCGGCAAGGCCGGAGCCGAAGGCGAACCCCGCCGTACCGTCCTCAAGATCGGCGATGCAGCGCTCGAAGGCATGGCGCGTCGGGTTATGGCCGCGGGCGTAGACGAAGCCCTTGTGCTCGCCCGGCGCCGCTTGCGCGTAAGTCGAGGTGGCGTAAATCGGCACGTTGACCGCGCCGGTCGTCGAGTCGGGATATTGCCCCGCATGGATGCAGCGGGTGGAAAATTTCATTTTGGAGTTGCTCATGCCGCTTTCCCCTGCGCTTTCATGACGAAATGGTTGAGAAGGTCGATGCGGGTGACAAGCCCGATCAGCTTTTCGTTTTCGGTGACGACGATCATCGGATTGTCCTCCAGCAGCGCCGCCGCTTCATCGAGACTTGCCGTGCAAGCGAGTTTTGCCGGTGCGGGCTTCATGATCTCGCCCACGGCGACGTCCTGACGCGCCGCGACCTGCTCCATGTACTTCAGCAGCAGGGATTCATCGACGATCCCCGCGAGCCTGCCCGCCTCATCAACGACCGGCAACTGCGAAACATCGGCCACGCGCATGCGCTTGTAAGCCGTAAGCAGCGTATCGGTCGGGCGGACGATGACGGTGTCACCCTGATCGTGACGGCGGACGACGAGGTCTTCCACCGTGTTCGTCAGGTTGCGCTTCCTGAAGCCGTGCTCGGTCATCCAGAAGTCGCTGAAGGTTTTGGAGAGATATTTGTCGCCGCGGTCGCAGACCAGCGAGACGACGCGCTTGGGGCTTTTCTGCGCGCGGCAGTATTTCAGCGCGGCGGCGAACAGCGTGCCGGAAGACGTTCCGGCGAGGATACCCTCCTTCACCAGCAGCTCGCGCGCGGCGGCGAGGCTCTCCTCGTCCGTGACGCTGTAGGCCCTTTTGACCAGCGACATGTCCATGACCGGCGGAACGAAATCCTCGCCGATGCCCTCGATCACCCACGAACCAGCCTCGACCTTCTCGCCCCGGTTGAACAGCGGTTCGAGGATCGACCCCGCCGGATCGGCCAGCACCATTTCCGTCTTCGGGCTGACTTTTTTGAGGAAGCGCCCGATGCCGGTCAGCGTGCCGCCCGAGCCGACGCCGCAGACGACGGCGTCCACGTCGTGGTTCATCTGCTCCCAGATCTCCGGCCCGGTGGTCTTCTCATGCGCTTCGGCATTGACGGGGTTGGCGAACTGGTTGATGTAAAAGCCGCCGGTTTCCTTCGCGATGCGCTCGGCGATGTTCTGATAGTAGTCCGGATGCTCCTTGGTCACGTCCGAGCGCGCCATGCGCACGTCCGCGCCGAGCGCCTTGCAG
>JAGXAX010000088.1 GCA_018971405.1 Alphaproteobacteria bacterium
CTTCGTCGCGGAACACTTGCGCGATCTGGTAAATCTTCGGCAGCCCGGCGACCAGCAGCTTCTTCATCGCGAATTCGGGGCTGGTGTGCAGATAGAAACCCCGGTTGTGGATAGATTCCACACGAAACGCCTGTATATGAGGTTCCATGCACGGCGCGACTTGCAGCGCCGGCGTCTCGACTTCGATATACCCCCGCGTATCAAAAAATTTACGCACTTCGGCAACGATGCGGGCGCGCTCCCTGATGTAAGGAACGTTGCGCGCATAATTTTCGGAATCCCACCATTCTTTTGACATCCGTTATAAATAGCAGATATGGGGAAAATAAACAGCCCTATATGATTTCATAATACGAAAATAAATAACCAAAAAATCGCATTTTCTTGACAAATTATTAAACACTTCAATAGTCTTATTATCAGATACTTTCTCCGGCCTCCAGGGCCGTGTGGATATTCTCGTCTCGCATAAAAAAAACTACAGGGGGTTACAGTCATGCAAGCATTGCCGTCTTCGCCGTCGCCTGAAAAAAAATCGCTGAGCGATATCTTCAACAAGTTCGCGGAGGATGCGGTCGAGCGCTTCCCGCATCTCAAGGGGCAGCTTCTGGTCGTGAATATGGACGAGAAGAAAGTCTACGCCAAGGACATCGACACGCAGAAGACCGGCCTGACGAAACAGACGGCACTGGATTACATCAGCAAGCACCCGCTGACCAAGGCGATGGAGCAGGACAAGGGGATGTCCTCCGCCGCCACACGCGACGAGAAGCGCAACCTGAAGCTTGTGTTCATGAACGAGTCGGTCAGCCCGGCGGAGCGGGACAACGTTTCGAAGGAAACCGAGCAGCATCTGCTTTATGTCATGGATCACGAGCTGGCGCACACCGCGATCAAGGACGGGTTCTCCAAGGACGTCAAATCGGCCTATGACTACAATATCCTGCTGGGCGAGTCGGTCGCCGACGCCTACGCGCAAATCCGACACTACCAGCGCTTCGGGGTGGACGACTACGCGAACAACAAATACGTGAGCCCCGCGGGCCGCGCCGAAAACTTCATCCTCGGCGGGGATTCCGTCCACTTCACGTCCTTTGTCCTCGACGCGATCAACAAACTCAAGCACGAGATCGACTTCGACAGCCTGACGCCGCAGCAGACGGCCGATCTCGCCCGCCGCTTCGCGCTTGAATACATGCCGCCGAAGCGCGTGGTGCAGGACCTTTCCTGGTCGTTTGCACCGGTACGCAACGCCTTCCGCCGGAATCCGGCAGACGGCATCAAGGCGCTGGCCGACAAGACGCTCGACCCGAACGCCGATTACTACACCTTCAAGTTCGGCAGCATGTGGCTGCGCGGATTGCTGGAGATGGACGCGTTCCCGGACGGCCGCCCGATCAACCTGCCCAAGCCGTATCTCGACGATCTCTCCAGCAAGCTGAAGGACCGCGAGGAAAAATTCGAAAAGAAAGGCCTTCTCTTCGACATGCCGACGGTGCAGAAACCGAAGCCGCCGGCCGCCGGCAACGTGGCCAAGTTCAACGGCTTCAAAAGCGCCGCCTGAAGCGCCGCGCTGTATAAAAAAACCGGCCCCCGCAAGGGCCGGTTTTTTTATTTCCTTTCAAAATGTTGGCAATTTTTTAATAATTTTCATATAAAATAACATCATGTCAGAGACCGCCGCCGCACGTCAGGATCCCGAACCGCTCAGCGACATCTTCAACAGATTCGTCACCGAATCCGCCGCGCGCTTCCCCGCGCTCGCGGGGCGCCTGCTGCTCATGGACGTCAAGGACTACACGGTCTACGGCATCCACGGCCTCGACCGCGCCAAAATCCGCGTGGCGCCGGAGGCGATGCCGCAGCATCTCGGCACGCACGCGGTCACGTCCTTCCTGTGCAGGCATCCCGAAGAAAGCTCGCGCGCCTGCGCCGACGTACGGAGCGGAGTCAGCATCATCTTTTTCAATGACGCGATCGACCCCGAAGTCGTGAAGATCGCCGCCGAAAAGGCGAAGCAGCGCATGCTGCACGTGCTGGACCACGAGCTCGGCCACCTCGCCATCGAGGACGGCATGTACGACAATCCGCACACGCCGCAGGGCCTGCTGGGCGAGAACATCGCCGACGCCTACGCGCTCATCCGCCATTACCAGCGTTTCGGCACGGGCACGGAATGCGTGGACAGGTACGTGAGCCCCTTCGCACGCGCGGACGGGCTGATCTTCGGCGGCGACGCCACGCATTTCACCGCCTTCACGCTGCAGGCCATCAGCGCCGCCCGCAACGCGCTCAATATTCATGAACTCGACGAGGAAAGCACGGCGCGCATCGCGCGCAACTTCGCGCTGCGCCACACGCCGCAGCCGGAAACCATCGCCAAGCTGGCGGAAAAGTTCCGTCCGGTGAAAAAAGCGTGGGAACGGGACCGCGACGCCGGCCTGCGAATGCTGATCGAAGTGACTCTCGACCCGTCAAACGACGCCGACATATTCCGCACGGGCGAAACATGGCTGCGGGCTTTTCTGCACGGCGTCGTCTTCAAGGACGGCAAGACGCCCGCACTCGACCCGTGGGAGAAAAAGACCCTCGCCCGCAACCTCGACGAACGCGCCTTCCACTTCTCCCGCGCCACGAAGGCTGCGCGCAAGCCGGTTCCGCATGCCGTCTGGCGGTCGCTCGGACTGAATGGCTAGCGCCTGCTTTCAGTTTTTTATTTATGGAATGACGAAAATCCTGTCCGCATTTGTCCGTAAATCGCCCATATTTGGCCTATATTTGCCTGCATTTTGCAGTCTGCGGCAAAATGCTCCCCTGTTATGTCTGCTTTTATAATTATGTAAATTTATATCCCATATTCTGCCAAGCCCCTTGACTCACACCCCGCCGCGCACCTATAGATAGGGCAAGTTTTGGACGAAGCCAGACCTCCGCCTGTTTTGGAAGTTTTTGCGCTCCGCGTTCTCCGGTCGGCGAAGATACGCTCACCGGAGCGAAAAGGCTATGTGCATATGAGGATAAAAAGAGATGTTTGAAAACCTGACCGGAAAACTCGGCAACGTCCTCGACGGGCTGAAAAAGCGCGGCAGCCTGAAAGAGGAAGACGTCCTCCTCGCGCTCCGCGACATCCGCACGGCGCTGCTCGAAGCCGATGTCGCGCTGCCCGTGGTCAAGGAGTTCATCGACAAGGTGCGCGGCGAGGCAATCGGCGAAAAAGTGCTGCGCTCGATCACGCCGGGACAGCAGGTCGTCAAGATCGTCCACGACGCGCTGGTCGAAACGCTCGGGCATGAAAATGCCGAATTGAACCTCGCGGCACAACCGCCCGCCGTAATTCTCATGGCCGGCCTGCAAGGCTCGGGCAAAACCACCAGCGCGGGGAAACTCGCCAAATTCATCACCGGAAAACTGCGCAAGAAAGTCCTGCTCGCCTCGCTCGACGTTTACCGCCCCGCGGCGCAGGAACAGCTTGAAATCCTCGGCAGGCAAGTCAACATCGCGAGCCTGCCGATCGTCGCGGGCGAAAAGCCCCTCGACATCGCCAAACGCGCATTGAATGCCGCGAAGCTTGAAGGCTACGATGTTCTGATCCTCGACAGCGCAGGCCGTCTTTCCATCGACGACGATTTGATGGCGGAACTGGCCGCCGTGCGCGACCTCGCCAAACCGATCGAGACCCTGCTCGTCGCCGACGCCTTGACGGGTCAGGACGCCGTCGTCACCGCAGAAAATTTCAACAACCGCATCGGCATCACCGGCATCATCCTCACCCGCATAGACGGCGACGCCCGCGGCGGCGCGGCGCTCTCCATGCGCGCCGTCACGCAAAGGCCGATCAAGTTCCTCGGCACCGGCGAGCAGATGGACGCGCTCCAGCCCTTCGACGCCCAGCGCATCGCCGGACGCATCCTCGACATGGGCGACATCGTCAGCCTCGTCGAGAAGGCGGCGGAGAACATCAAGCTCGAGGACGCGAAAAAGGCCGCGGAAAAGCTCGCCAGCGGCAACTTCGACCTCGACGATTATCTCTCGCAGCTCCGCCAGATGCAGAAGATGGGCGGCCTTTCCGGCCTGATGAGCATGATGCCCGGCGTCGGCAAGATCAAATCCGCCATGCAGGGCGCCGGCCTCGACGACGGCATCCTCAAACACCACGAGGCCATCATCCTCTCCATGACCAAAAAGGAACGCGCCAAGCCCGACCTGCTCAACGCCTCGCGCCGCAAGCGCATCGCCGCCGGTTCCGGCACCACGGTGCAGCAGGTCAATCAGGTCCTGAAGCAGTTTCAGGACATGCAGACCATGATGAAGCGCATGAAGAAGCTCGGCGGCAAGGGCATGATGCGCAGCCTCTCAGGTTTGCTCGGCGGCGGGGCGATGGGCGAGATGGAAGAAATGGCCAAGAACATGCAGGCTTCAGGCGGGCACGGCATCCTCGGCCCCAACCCCTTCGCGGAGAAATGAAACTGAACTTTGAGACGGAACGGTTGCAGTCTCATAACAATTTTTAAACGCAGCCACAAAGAAAGAACGGAGAAACTGAAATGTTGAAAATACGCATGAGCCGCTGGGGCGCCAAGAACAAGCCCTACTACCACATCGTCGTTGCCGAAAGCCGCAGCCCCCGCGACGGGCGCTTCATCGAGAAGCTCGGCACCTATGACCCGAAGCTGCCCAAGGACCACGCCGACCGCGTGCGTCTGGACGCCGAGCGCGTCAAATACTGGATCGCGAAGGGCGCGCAGGCCTCCGACCGCGTGGCGATCTTCTTCGGCAAGGCCGGCATCACCGCCATGCCCGCGAAAAAGAACAACCTGAAAAAGGCGGTTCCAAAGGCGAAGATGACCGAGCGCAAGAAGGAACGCGCCGAAAAGGCCGCCGCCAAGGCCGCGCCGGCCGAAACCGAAGCCGCGCAAGCCTGATCCGCTTCCGTGCATCGCAAAGAGGCCGCATCCGCCAACCTCGTCTGCATGGCCGAAATCGTCGGCGTGCATGGCGTGCGCGGCATGCTGAAGCTGAAAATCTTCAGCGACGCGCCTGAAAAGCTGGCGGGCTACGCGCCTCTTTGCGACGCTGCGGGGCAGCCCGCCTTCTCCTTCGCGTCGCTCCAGCCGCACGGCAACATCTGGCTCGCGGCACTGGAGGGCGTCGGAGACCGCGCCGCCGCCGAGAAGCTGCGCGGCACGAAGCTCTATGTTCCCCGCGACCGCCTGCCGCAGATCGCGGACGAACATACCTATTATCACGTCGATCTCATCGGCCTTGCCGTGAAGGACGAAAACGGCGACACCATCGGCAAAATCGTCGCCGTCGCCAACTTCGGCGGCGGGGATCTGCTCGATATAAAGCCCCAAAAAGACGGGAAATCGAAAAGCGCGAGCTTCTACCTGCCCTTCACGCGCGCCAACGTGCCGCACGTCGATCTCGGCAAAAAAGAGGCGACCGTCATCATCCCGCCCGGCTTACTGGATTGAAAATGTCCGCACCGTTTCATGTCACACTCTTCACCCTCTTCCCCGAGATGTTTCCGGGCTTTTTGGGATTGAGCCTGTCAGGCAAGGCGCTGGAAAAGGGCATTTGGTCGCTCGAAACCGTACAGCTCCGCGACTTTGCCGCCGACAACCACAAAACGGTGGACGACACGCCCTTCGGCGGCGGCGCGGGCATGGTGATGAAGCCCGACCTGCTCGACCGCGCGCTTTCCGCGCATCAACCGTTAGGCCGTTTCATTTACATGACGCCGCGCGGCAAGCCGCTCGGGCAAAAACTGGCGCACGAGCTTGCCGCAGCGCCGCGGCTTTCCATCCTCTGCGGCCGCTACGAAGGCGTGGACCAAAGATTACTGGAGGCTTATGACGCCGAAGAAATCTCCATCGGCGATTACGTGCTTTCCGGCGGCGAGCCGGCGGCAATGATTTTACTCGACGCGGTCGTGCGCCTGCTGCCCGACGTGATCGGCAACGCCGGAACGCATGACGAGGAAAGCTTCGAAAACGGCCTGCTCGAATATCCGCATTACACCCGTCCCGCGCTCTGGACGGGGCCGGACGGCGTGGAACGCGCCGTGCCGGAGGTCTTGCTCTCCGGCCATCACGCCAAGGTCGCGGCCTGGCGGCAGGCGCAATCGGAGGCCGTCACCAAAGAACGCCGTCCTGACCTATGGGAAAAATGGCGGAAATCAAAATCCTGACCGGTTTGATGTTATGTATATTTATCATTGGATATCAACACACTACCGCCAGACCGCGCTAAAATGCCTGAAAACCGCACTTTTCCCTTGAATTTACCTATGATTCTCGGGTAATAATCCCGAACCCGATAACCAACAAACGGGCCGCCGGCATGACCGTGTCATGTTCGAAATTTACGGGCCCTGAAAAATTGAATGGGATTGAGAGCCATGAACGACCTTGAGAAATTTGAACAGCGCCAAAGCGAAAAACTGGCCGCGCAACAGAAAAAAATTCC
>JAGXAX010000089.1 GCA_018971405.1 Alphaproteobacteria bacterium
TTCTTCGTCGTCATGCCCGCGCTGATCGGCGGCTTCGGAAACTGGTTCATCCCGCTGATGATCGGCGCGCCCGACATGGCCTTCCCGCGCATGAACAACCTTTCCTTCTGGCTGCTCGTGCCCGCCTTCCTGCTGCTGATCTGCTCCGCCTTCGTCGGCGAGGGCGCCGGCACCGGCTGGACGATCTATCCGCCGCTTTCCAGCACGCTCGGCCAGCCCGGCCCGTCGGTGGACATGGCCATTTTCGCCCTGCACCTCGCGGGCGCCTCTTCGATCCTCGGCGCGGCCAACTTCATCACCACCATCTTCAACATGCGCGCGCCCGGCATGACGCTGCACAAGATGCCGCTGTTCATCTGGGGCATGCTCGTCACGGCCTTCCTGCTCGTGCTGGCCGTTCCGGTCCTCGCCGGCGCCATCACCATGCTGCTGACCGACCGCAACTTCGGCACGGCCTTCTTCAAGCCCGCGCAGGGCGGCGATCCGCTGCTCTTCCAGCACCTCTTCTGGTTCTTCGGCCACCCCGAGGTCTACATCATGATTTTGCCCGCCTTCGGCATCATCAGCCAGATCGTCTCGACCTTCTCGAAGAAGCCGATCTTCGGCTACCTCGGCATGGCCTACGCGATGGTCTCGATCGGC
Source organism: Alphaproteobacteria bacterium (assembly GCA_018971405.1). Classification (GTDB taxonomy): domain Bacteria; phylum Pseudomonadota; class Alphaproteobacteria; order Micavibrionales; family UBA2020; genus PALSA-926. The sequence continues at coordinate 643 of JAGXAX010000089.1, forward strand.
TTCGTCGGCTTCGTCGTCTGGGCGCACCACATGTACACCACCGGCCTCGGCGTCGACGTCCGCACCTACTTCACCATCGCGACGCTCGTCATCGCGGTGCCGACAGGCGTCAAGGTCTTCTCGTGGATCGCGACGATGTGGGGCGGCTCGATCAGCTTCAAGACGCCGATGCTCTGGGCGGTCGGGTTCATCTTCCTCTTCACCGTCGGCGGCGTCTCGGGCGTCATGCTCGCCAACGCGGGCGAGGACATCATCCTGCACGACACCTACTTCGTCATCGCGCACTTTCACTACGTGCTGTCGCTCGGTGCGGTCTTCGCCATCTTCGGCGGCTGGTACTACTGGATCGGCAAGATGTCCGGCCGCCAGTACCCCGAATGGGCGGGTCAGGTGCATTTCTGGACGACGTTCATCGGCGTGAACATCACCTTCTTCCCGATGCACTTCCTCGGCCTGCAGGGCATGCCGCGCCGCATCCCCGACTATCCGGACGCCTTCGCGCACTGGAACATGGTCGCCTCCTACGGCGCCTACATCGTCGGCGCCTCGACGGTCTTCTTCCTCCTGACCGCCATCTACACGCTGGTCGCAGGCAAAAAGGTCGGCGGCAACTACTGGGGCGAAGGCGCGAACACGCTGGAATGGACGGTCTCCTCGCCGCCCCCGTTCCACCAGTTCACCACACAGCCGATCGTCAAGTAAGACGGAAAAATGACGACGCTCACGGCACAGGCTGAACCCGCAGCAGGCACAGGAACGGTTTCCGATTTCTTCGAGCTGCTGAAACCCCGCGTGATGACGCTCGTCGTCTTCACCGGCGTGGCGGGCGTCGTGCTGGCACCGGGGCATCTCAACCCGTTCCTCGCCTTTGTCGCCGTTTTGTGCATCGCCATCGGCGCGGGCGCGGCGGGCGCGATCAATATGTGGTACGAGCGCGACATCGACGCCGTCATGAGCCGCACGCAAAAACGCCCGCTGCCGCAGGGCCGCGTCAATCCGGACGAGGCCGTCAGCTTCGGCGTGGTGCTGACCATCCTTGCCGTCTTCCTGATGGGCCTCGCGCTCAACTGGGCGGCGGCGGCGCTTCTGGCTTTCGCCTCGTTCTTCTACGTCTTCATCTACACCGTCTGGCTGAAGCGCCGCACGCCGCAGAACATCGTCATCGGCGGCGCGGCGGGGGCCTTCCCGCCGATGATCGGCTGGGCGGCGGCGACGGGGCATGTCTCGATCGAGTCCATCATGCTCTTCGCGCTGATCTTCCTCTGGACGCCGCCGCATTTCTGGTCGCTCGCGCTCTACAAGAACGCCGACTACAAAAAGGCCGGCATCCCGATGCTCCCCGTCGTCGCGGGCGCGGAAGCCACCCGCCGGCAGATCCTGCTCTACAGCCTGATTTTGACACCCTTCGTCTTCGCGCCTTATTTCATGCATATCGCCGGCATGGTTTACCTGATCGGTGCGGCCGCGCTGCATGCGCTGTTCGTCCTTTCCGCCGTCCGCGTCCGCCTTGATGCGACCTTCAAGTCCGCGAAGCTCATGTTCGGCTATTCGATCTTCTACCTCTTCGGCCTTTTCGCGCTGATGATGCTCGGGAGGATGTGAAATGGCTCTCGATCCGCTGCACGAACAAAAGAAGAGAAAGAACTACGCCGTGCTCCTGGCGCTGTTCGGCTTCGTGCTGATCATCTTTTTCGTCACGCTCGTCCGTCTCAAGGAGCGCGTCCGCGACAACATGCAGTCCCAGAAAACGTCCGTTTCCGCGCCGCAGGCCGCAGTCCCGCACGCGAAATAACCAGCAAAGGAAGGAATGATCCCATGTCCGACGTACCTCAATACGACCTGAAAAGCGGCCCGCAAACGCCGTTCTTCGTGCCCCAGCCCAGCCCGTGGCCGTTCTTCGGCGCCATGGCGGGCGGCCTGCTGGCGACGTCGGCCGTGCTTTACATGCACCACATCTCTCTGGGCGATTTCCACTTCGGCCTGAAAGAGGTCGGCCTCGGCTTCCTCTGCGTCCTGGCCGTCATGTGGGTATGGTGGCGCGATGTCATCAAGGAAACCTTCGTCCAGAAGGCCGTCGGGCCGGAAAGCACCACCGGCCTGCGCTACGGCATGGCGCTGTTCATCTCTTCCGAAGTGATGTTCTTCGTCGCCTTCTTCTGGGCGTTCTTCGCCTCCAGCCTCTTCCCCAAGGCCGCGATCGACTTCACCTGGCCGCCGAAGGGGATCGAGGTCACGCCCGCGTTCGACCTGCCCTTCCTGATGACGATGATCCTGCTGCTCTCCGGCTGCGCCGTCACCTGGGCGCACCACTGCATCCTCGAAGACAAAAAGGAAGAATCCGTCAAGGCGCTGGCGGTGACCGTGGCCCTCGGCGCGGCCTTCACGTGTTTCCAGGCGTTTGAATATTACCACGCCACCTACCACTTCACCGACGGCATCTATCCCTCGACGTTCTTCATGGCGACGGGCTTCCACGGCCTGCACGTGCTGATCGGCAGCATCTTCCTCACCGTCTGCCTCGTCCGCGCCATCAAGGGGCATTTCTCGGCGAAGCGCCACTTCGGCTTCGAGGCCGCCGCGTGGTACTGGCACTTCGTCGACGTGGTCTGGCTGTTCCTCTTCATCTGCATCTACTGGTGGGGCAACAGCTAAGCCCGCCGCGGGCCTCCGGCCATGCATATCGGCGTCGATCTCGGCGGCACGAAGACGGAAGCCGTCTGCCTCGACGCCGACAGCGGCGCCGAGCTTTTCCGGCACCGCGTTCCCTCGCCGCGCGGCGATTACAGGGCGACGGTCGGCGCCATCGCCGCCCTCGTGACGCTGGCGGAAGACACCCTCTCGCAAAAAGGCACCGTGGGCGTCGGCATTCCCGGCACGGTCTCCGCCGATACCGGACTCGTCAAGAACGCCAATTCCACATGGCTCAACGGCCAGCCGCTCGATAAAGACCTCGCCGCGGCTCTCGGCCGCCCCGTACGCGTCGAGAACGACGCAAACTGCTTCGCCCTCTCCGAGGCCGTGGACGGCGCGGGGAAAGGAAAAAGCGCCGTCTTCGCCGTCATCATCGGCACCGGCTGCGGCGCGGGCATCGCCGTCGACGGCCGGATTTTGGGCGGCCCCAACCGCATCGCCGGAGAATGGGGGCATAACCCGCTCCCCGCGCCGCGCTTTTATCGGGAGAACGCGCCTGAACGGCCCGACATCTTCGGCGCGGGCGCAAGCGTCAACCCGACCTACGCCGCGAAGCCCCGCCCCGTCTATTTCACGGACGACGGGGACTGGAACGAATACCCCGGCACCCCCTGCTATTGCGGCAAGCGCGGCTGCCTTGAAACGTGGATTTCCGGCACCGGCCTCGAAAACGACTATGCGCGCGTCACCGGCGAAGCGCTTTCCACCCATGCCGTCATCGACGGCGCCCGAAAGGGCGAGCCCCGCGCCGCCGCCGCGCTGGAGCGCTACGTCAACCGCCTCGCGCGGGCGCTGGCGGAGGTCATAAATATCCTCGATCCGGACGTTATCGTCCTTGGCGGCGGCATGAGCAATGTTGCAGAATTATATGACCGCGTGCCGCACGCATGGGAGGCGCATGTCTTCTCGGATGTCTGCCATACGCCGCTCGTTCCCGCGCGGCACGGGGATTCATCCGGCGTACGCGGCGCGGCCTGGCTGTGGAATGAAAAATAGGAAAGAAAACATGTCACTCCTCGACGATATACGCTTCTGTCTGAAACCGCGCTGCCCCGTCTGCCGCGAAGGGCGTCTGTTCAAGCCGTGGTCGGTCGATCCGGTGGAGGAATGCGCCATCTGCCACACGCGCCTCGGCGAGACGGACGTCGGCGACGGCGCTTCGGTCTTCATGATCTTCCTGCTCGGCGCGACGGTCGTGCCGCTGGCGCTGGTCGTCGACCATTTTTTCAGCCCGCCGCTGTGGGTGCATGCGGTTTTATGGGGCGGCGTGATGCTTGGAATGATCGCCGTCATCCTGCCCGCCGTCAAGGCCTACGTCATCCTGCTCGAGTACCGTCACCGGCCGAAGCGGTGACCGAAGAGGCGGAAGCGCTTGCGCTTCGCGTATGACGGGTCTTTCAGGAATTTCGCCAGCACGGCCTCGAACTGCTTTTTTCTCTCCCGCGCGGTGGTGCCGTCGGTGCAATAGCCCGTCTGCAGCCGCCATCGCAGCAGGTAATAGTCCTCGATGATCGCCGCCTGCTGCTCCATGCCATAGTCCGTCAGGTCTTTTTTCGGGTCGAGCGAGAAATAATACGCGCTCTTGTAGTTGAACCTGTGCTTCAGCTGCAGCTTGACCGCCTCGCCCACCGGATGCAGGATTTTGTTCTGGTACTGCCAGACGTGCGCCATCTCGTGCAGAAAGAAGGCGCGGCGGTCGCCGGGCTCGCGCGCGTAATCCGCGCTGTAGCAGTCGCGCGTGTATATTTCGCCGCGCGGCGTCATGCCGGAATTCCTGCGCTGGATGAGTGCGTAGCCGCCGTCATGGACCCGCACCGCGGCATAATCGATCGCGCCGCCGAAGAGGCTGCGGGCGAGGTCGATTTCGCCTGACGTCAGGGGGCGTGAACGGCGCACGCGGGCTCCTTTTTCAGATTACTTCATTGATAAAGCTACTAAATTTCGTAAAAGCGTGCAAATGAAATCTACCCCTTTTCCCCGGAAAATTTTAAAATGCCCGTATGAAAACATTCCGCCCGCCATTGCCTGCCGCCATCGCCTCGCTGCTGACCTTCGCCTTTCTCGCGTATCTCGGCGTCTGGCAGGTGCAGCGCCTGCACTGGAAAACCGCCCTCCTCGACAGGATCCACACCCGCATGGCCGCGGCGCCTGCGCCGCTGCCGGAAAAAATCGGCCATCCCGCCGATTGGGAATACCGCCGCGCGAGCATGGCGGGGCATTATCTTTACGGCCATGAATTCCTCATCATGCCGCGCACGCATCACGGCGAAAACGGCTTTTACATGATGGTGCCGTTCCAACGCGTTTCAGGCGGCACGGTGATCGTCAACCGCGGCTGGATCTCGCAAGACCTGATGCCGAAGGTGACGCGGCCGCAAGGCATCATCGAAATCCACGGCATCATCACGCTGCCGCACAAGACGGCCTTCACGCCCGTCAACCTGCCGCAGAAAAACCAGTGGTACTGGCCCGACCTCGGGGAAATGGCCGCGTCGGCGCATCTGGGCGAGGTCGCGCCCGTCATCTTCACGCTCGACAAAACGCCATCAGACGTCTATCCGATCGGCGGCATGGTGCGGACGGACTTTCCCAACCATCACCTGCAATACGCGATTTTCTGGTTTTTGATGGCTCTGTTGTCGCAGGTGGCGTTCGTGCTGCGCTTCCGTCAGGAATGACGGTCTCTTACGTCAGCACGCGCGGAAAAGCGCCGCGCCTCGGCTTCATCGACGCGACGCGCGCGGGTCTCGCCCGCGACGGCGGCTTGTACGTGCCGGAAACGCTGCCTGCCCCATCCGGATTATTACCGGATATCGCGGGGCTGCCTTATGCCGCGGCGGCCTTGCGCGTGATGACGCCCTTCGTCGGCGGCGAAATTCCGCAGGCGGATTTGAAAGGCATCATCGACGCCTCTTATAAAAACTTTTCCCATCCCGACATCGCGCCGCTGCATCAGCTGGACGATAATTTTTATCTGCTCGAACTGTTTCACGGCCCGACGCTGGCGTTCAAGGACGTCGCGATGCAGCTCATCGCGCGGCTGATGGACCATGTCCTCGCCAAGCGCAACCAGCGCACCACCATCGTGGTGGCAACCTCGGGCGATACCGGCGGTGCGGCG
>JAGXAX010000090.1 GCA_018971405.1 Alphaproteobacteria bacterium
CGGCTATCTCTTTTTCGCGGCGTTCTCGCCGCGCCGCGCGGCGAAGGAGACGGCATGACGGCGGCGGACGTTCCGAAAGCCGACATGCATGTCCACCTCGAAGGCACGATCACGCCCACGATGGTGCAAAAGCTCGCCAAACGCAACAACGTTTCCGTGCCGGCAGGGCTGATCGAAGACGGCGTGTTCGCGTGGGATGACGACGGCACCGCCGCGGGAAACCTCAAGGGCTTCGTTCAGGCCTACGACGACGCGACAAGCGTGATGAAATGCGCCGAAGATTACACGGACATCACCTACGATTACCTGAAACGCTCCGCCGATGAAGGCTGCATCTATGCTGAAATCTTCATTTCCGCCGATCACGGCAAAATGGCCGGCCTCACCTATCCTGAAATGCTCGCCGCCATCACCCGCGGCTACGAAAAGGCGAAACAGGAAACCGGCATCGAAATGCGCCTGATCTCGACCTGCGTGCGCCACTACGGGCCGGAAGCCGCGCTGCGAGTCGCGAAGATCACGCACGACAACCCGCACCCGCTCGTCACCGGCTTCGGCATGGCGGGCGACGAAAACGCCCATACGGCGGCCGATTTCAAACCGGCCTACGATGCGGCCGCCCTGCCCTTCCGCACCGCGCACGCGGGCGAGGCAGCGGGGCCGGAAAGCGTGCGCGACGTGCGCGACGTTTTGAACATCCGCCGCTTCGGCCACATGGTTCGGGCGATAGACGACCCCCTGTTGGTCGAAGAGCAAAAAAAGATCGGCGCCGTGCCGGAAGTATGCGTCTCCAGCAACATCTGCCTCAAGGCGTTCAAGGACTATGCGGCGCACCCCCTGCGCAAGTTTTTCGACTTGGGGCTGAAAGTGGTGCTCGGCTCCGATGATCCGGCGTTCTTCGGCACGAGCATCGGGCGCGAATACGAAATCGCGCAAAAGCATTTCGGCTTCAGCGACGATGAATTGAAAAAAATCACGCGAAACGCCGTCGAAGAAGCCTTCGTTGACGACGCGACCCGCGCAAGGCTGCTGGCAAGGCTGGATCAGGACGTGCAACCGTCGCAAAAACACGCGCCGGCCGCGCGCGGCTGATCAAATCCCTTTTTTCAGACGGTCGTAGGAACCGACGGATTTTTTCGCGGGCGTTTTCCCTGCGGCAGGTTTTTTCCGCTCCGGCGCGACGGGCTTGTCGCCATTAGATACCGCGGGCTTGTCGCCCAGCGCCGCGCGCGCGGCGGCGGCAGCCTCGAAGCGGTCGCGCAAAGGCTCGTGAACCTTGTAAGCCGTGGCGAAATGCGGCGAGACGGAAAGAAGTTGCAGGTCGCAAAGCATGACGGTCTCCTCCAGCGCCCGCGCAGCGTCTTTCTGCTCCTCCCCCATTTTTTGCTCGAGAGCGGCGATGTCGACCGCGCCGCGCAGTTTCTTCTTTTCTTTCCGCTGGCTCCCTTTCGCCGTCCAGTCCGCCTCGATGGTGGCGGCCAAAGTGATAACGGGGAGCGACAGCGCGGTCAGGATGGTGCGCTTGGCGATGGTCGTGACGCTGCGTCCGGCGCGCTTGCGCACCAGCCGCTCCTCAAGATGGCGCATGTCCTGTTTGGCGTGGTATATTTTGTCCTGCAGCTCCAGCAGTGCGAGGATCTTTTTTGCGGGATCGGCAAGGGCTCCGGCATCGGCGCGGGCCTGGGCGACGTCATCGGCATATTGTTTCAGGCGGGCGAAAATTTCCGCGTTTTCCTTAGCTCTTTTTGCGTCTCTCTTTTCCGGCATATCATCCTCCTTGATGTAATTCGTAAATTCAGGAGAAAATTATGTGATATAAATTTATTATGCAACATTTTTTTCGGAAATAATAAACCGCGCCGCGTTGATTTTTATATCGGGTAAAATAAAACAGCGCCCGCGTTCGCCCCGCGACGAAATTTTTCGTTCCAGCGCGTTTATCCACCCCTTGCTCAGGGCGAACACCGTAAATGATTTAAAATTATGGAATTATAAACTTGCAGCCCGTGCCGTCGCCATGACCGGACGCGCCGTTGCCTGCTGTGTGGCGATCTCCGCCGCGCCGGCCAGACGCACGATCCGCCGCCCGATGTCGGGGCTGAGGCCGAGCAGCGCCTGTTTCGCCGCGCCGAAAGCGCGTACCGCCGCGAACTCCTCGGCCGAGCGCAAATGTTTCAGCAGCGTAAGCTTGCCGTCCTCCGCCCGCGCGCGACGGTTGAAGGCGCCTTCACTGACGCGCAAACGTTGCGCGGCCTGATGAAACTGGTTCAGGGCTGCGGCTGCGGCCGTGCGGTTCTCTGCCGTGGCGGCGGCAAGAAACATCTTTTGCAGCGTATCGAGCTTATCGGCCGCCCCGTTGCGCGCCGCGCGGAAAGCATGACTTAAGTCCCCGCGTGCCGCGCGCCGGGCTTCGCCATTTTCGTCCCCGCCATTTTTCCGGTTGTTTTCGGAGCCCGTCACTGTATTTTCAATCCCCGCTTCTTGCCGCTTGCATTTTGGACGCAACTGGTTTAACTATTTTCCTTAACCATTGTACACCCAATACTCGAACTATAATAGCCCGAAAAGACCGCCGAAGAAAATAGTTACTTTAGAAAAATATCATAGTATGTTGAAAAATAATAATAAATATGATGTTATTGTTATCGGCGGCGGCCATGCCGGCTGCGAAGCCGCGGCGGCGGCCGCCCGCATGGGTGCGAAAACCCTGCTCCTGACCCACCGAATCGACACCGTGGGCGTCATGTCGTGCAATCCCGCGATCGGCGGTCTGGGCAAGGGGCATCTGGTACGCGAGATCGACGCCCTCGACGGCGTGATGGGCAAGGTGACGGACGTTTCCGGCATCCAGTTCCGCATGCTCAACGCCAGCAAAGGCCCCGCGGTGCGCGGACCCCGCGCGCAGGCGGACAGGAAGCTTTACCGCGAGAACATGCAGGCGCTGCTGCTGGATTATCCCAACCTGACGCTGGCCGGCGGCGGCGCGGAGGAAATCTTGCGCGATGACGCGGGGCGGATTTCCGGCGTTGTGGCGGCATCGGGAGAGATTTATTCCTGCGGCGCGCTGATCGTCACCACCGGCACGTTTTTGCGCGGCGTGATCCATCGCGGCACGACGCAGCAGCAGGCGGGCAGAGTGGGCGAGAAGCCGTCGGTCGGCTTGGCCTTGAGCCTTGAAAAACTGAACCTGCCGATGGGCCGCCTGAAAACCGGCACGCCCGCGCGGCTCGACGGCCGGACGATCGACTGGAATATCCTCGAAGAGCAAAAGGGCGACGACCCGCAGGTGCCGTTCTCCTTCATGACGGCGAAGATCACCGTGCCGCAGATCAGCTGTCACATCACTTATACCAACGAAAAAACACACGCGATCATCCGCGACAACCTCCATGTCGCGCCGATTTATTCGGGGCAGATCAAATCCTCCGGCCCGCGCTATTGCCCGTCGATCGAAGACAAGATCGTGCGCTTCGCCGACAAGGATCGCCACCAGATCTTCCTCGAACCCGAAGGCCTCGACGACCACACGGTCTATCCCAACGGCATTTCGACCTCGCTGCCGGAGGAGGTGCAGGCCGCGATGATCAAGACCATCCCGGGCCTCGAAAGCGCGGCGATTTTGCAAGCGGGATATGCCGTCGAATACGATTACATCGACCCGCGCGCGCTGAAGCATACGCTTGAAGCCAAATCCGTTTCCGGCCTGTTTCTGGCGGGGCAGATCAACGGCACGACCGGCTATGAAGAGGCGGCGGCGCAAGGGCTGGTCGCGGGCGTGAATGCAGCGCTTCTGGCGGCGGGCAGCGCGGGGACTTTTGTTCTGGATCGCGCGGACGGCTACATCGGCGTGCTGATCGACGACCTCGTGACGCAGGGCGTTTCCGAGCCGTACCGCATGTTCACCAGCCGCGCCGAATACAGGCTGCTGCTGCGCGCCGACAATGCCGACCAGCGCCTGACCCCGGCAGGAATGTCGATTGGCTGCGTGCAAGGCAAGCGGGCGGGCGCGTTCGAGAAAAAGCAAAAGGCGCTCGATGTTTCACGTGAAACAATGCAAAGGCTCTCCGCGCTGCCTGTAGAGCTGGAGCGCAAGGGCTACAAGGTCAATCAGGACGGCGTGCGCCGCACCGCGCACGAGCTGATGCGCTATCCGGAGATCGATTTCAACGTGCTGAAGGCGCTCTGGCCGGAGCTGGCGGAGATCCCCGCCGATATCGCGGAACAGCTGGAAATCGACGCCCGTTACGCAGGCTATATCGAGCGGCAGGAGGCGGACATCAAGGCCTTCCGCCGCGACGAGGCTTTGAGCCTGCCGCAGGGCATCGACTATAGATCCGTCGGCAGCCTCTCGAATGAAATGTGCGCGAAACTGGCGCAGTTCAGGCCGGAAACGCTGGGCGCGGCGGCGCGAATCCCCGGCATCACGCCCGCGGCGCTGATCGCGCTGCTCCGTCACGTCAAACGGAAAGAGAAGAAAGTTGCCTGACCTTACGCCGGATTTTTTTGAGCGCCACGGGTGCAATGTTTCACGTGAAACATGCGAGCTGTTCGGCGTGTATAAAAAACTGCTGCTGAAATGGCAGAAAACCATCAATCTGGTGAGCGAGACGACGCTGGAAGACCTTGAAAACAGGCACTTTCTAGATTCCGCGCAGCTTTTCAAGCATCTGCCGCGCGGGCCGGTAAAACTGGCGGACATGGGCTCCGGCGCGGGCTTTCCGGGGCTGGTGCTGGCGATGATGGGGGCGGGCGAGATACATTTGATCGAGTCCGACGTGCGGAAGGCGACGTTCCTGCGCGAAGTTTCACGTGAAACATCGGTGTCCGTGACCGTTCATGATGACCGCGTGGAAGATGTTCAAATCGAAGGATTAAATGTTATCACGGCGCGGGCGCTGGCGCCTTTGAAAGACCTGCTTTCCATGGCGCGGCGGCTGGCGGGCGGGAACGATGTCAAGTGCCTGTTTTTAAAAGGTGAAAAATATCAGGAAGAGATTGAAAAGGCCAAAAAACGCTTCGATTTCACCCTCGAAATTCATGACAGCCTGAGTGATTCCACTGGTAAAATTCTGGTCATTACCGGGGTCACGCCGCGCTGAAATGTTTCACGTGAAACATTTTTATCCGCATTTGTCCGCAAACCACCCGCATTTGCCCGTAAATCTTTCCTCTTGCCTCGCGCGGTTCATCTGGATTACAACTAAATCATCATGAAAATGCGCCAGAAGACCAGATATGTGAGCATCTCCAACCAGAAAGGCGGGGTCGGCAAGACGACGACGACGATCAACCTGGCGACCGCGCTGGCCGCGGTGGGCAAAAAGGTGCTGGTGGTCGATCTTGACCCGCAGGGCAACGCCTCGACCGGTCTCGGCATCGACCGCGCCGACCGTACTCACGGCACTTATGAACTGCTGTTCGGCGAATGCACGGTGGAAGAGGCGGCGGTGCAGTCGCGGGTGCCAAATCTTTCCGTAATACCAGCCTCCATTCATCTTTCCGGCGCAGAAATAGAGCTTATTGACATAAGAAGAAGAGAATTCCGCTTAAAAGAGGCGCTGAGAGGGGTGGAGGACGGGAAAGGGAATCACACCCCCGCCAGGGCTTCAGGCGTTCCAACGGGCGAATACGGGCTTCACAGCTTAAATGATATGGAAAATGATGGCGGCAATAATGCCGCAGACGGAACGCGCGGCGACGAAAGAAGCGGCGTGGCGGGAACGCAGAGTGCCGTGGAAAATGTCGCCGGACAAGCCGCGGCGAACGACAGTGCCGGCAGCACGGCAAACGATACCGCCGGCGATACCGCCGGCGCTGCCAAAAACCCCGGCGGCGAAAACGCCGTGCATCCGGCCGGAATTTACGATTACGTTCTCTTCGACTGCCCGCCGTCGCTGAACCTGCTGACGCTCAACGCGCTGATTGCCTCGGACGGCGTGCTGGTGCCGCTGCAGTGCGAGTTCTTCGCGCTGGAGGGCCTCTCGCACCTCGTCAGCACCATCGAACGCGTCAAGGGCAGCTTCAACCCGGACCTCGCCCTCATGGGCGTGGTGCTGACGATGTTCGACCGCCGCAACAACCTTTGCATGCAGGTGGCGGAGAACGTGCGCGCGCATTTCGGCGACAAGGTTTACGAGACGGTCATCCCGCGCAACGTGCGGATCTCGGAAGCGCCGTCGCACGGCCTGCCCGCGATCGTCTACGACATGAAGTGTTCCGGCTCGCAGGCTTATATATTGCTGGCGCGGGAAATTTTGAAACGCGCGCGCCGCGAAGAGCAAAAGCGCGCCGCCTGATTTTATGAAGGAGTGAAGCCATGGCGACCGAAACAAGAAGACGCGGATTGGGGCGCGGACTCGACGCGCTCTTTCAGGACGCGCGC